>JAETTR010000024.1 GCA_021768985.1 Bacillota bacterium | reverse complement strand
GAATAGAGGGCGGCGAGCTTGTCGAGCCGTTCGTCGGGCACGGCGACCACGCCGACGTTGGGCTCGATCGTGCAGAAGGGATAGTTCGCGGCTTCCGCGCCCGCGTGGGTAATTGCGTTAAACAGGGTGGATTTGCCGACGTTGGGCAATCCGACTACGCCGAGTTTCATAGTTGACTCCTTATGGAACAGCGCAAAGCTGATCTGTTCCATTATATAATAAATCCGCAAAAACGGCAAGTCTTTCGTTTGCCATTTTCGGGAATTTGTGGTAGAATTGTCGCAGAAGATACGAATAAGGAACCGGACATGGATTATAAAGGTTATATTGCTCGAAAACTGAAAATCGACGGCGTTCCGCAGGAAGAGCTTGCGGAAGCGGTCGCCGTTCCGCCCAATACGGAGATGGGGGATTACGCGCTCCCTTGCTTCAAATTTGCCAAAATCATGCGCAAGAGCCCCGTCGCGATCGCGGAAGAACTGAAAGACGGCTTCGAGACGGACGGCGTGATCGCCGAAGTTTCGGCGGTAAACGGTTATCTGAACTTTAAAATCAACCGCAAGGGGCTGGCGGAAGAGACGCTCGCCCGCATCGCAAAAGAGGGTGAACGCTACGGCGGCGGGAATCTCGGCGGGGGAAAGGTCGTGTGCATCGACTATTCGTCGGTGAATATCGCAAAGCCCTTCCATATCGGGCATCTGTCCACCACGGTGATCGGCGGCGCGCTCTACCGCATTTTCAATTTTCTCGGCTATAAGGCGGTGGGTATCAACCACCTCGGCGATTACGGCACGCAGTTCGGCAAGCTGATTTCCGCGTACAAGCGTTGGGGCGACCGCGACAAGGTGCAGGCGGGGGGAATCCACGCGATTAACGAGCTGTACGTGCGCTTTACGAACGAGGCGGACGAGGAAATGGAACGGGAAGCGCGCGAGAATTTCCGCCTGATCGAGAGCGGCGACAAGGAAGCGAACGAGCTGTTCGAGTGGTTCAAAGAGCTCACCCTCTCTTACGTAAAAAAGATTTACGAAAAGCTGAATATCACCTTCGACAGCTATCTCGGCGAGCGGTTCTATACCGATAAGATGCAGCCCGTCGTGGACGAATTGCGCGAAAAGGGACTTTTAAAAGAGAGCCGCGGCGCGCAGATCGTCGATCTCGAAGAATACGGCATGTCGCCCTGTATCATTCTGCGGTCGGACGGCGCGTCGCTCTACGCCACGCGCGATCTGGCGGCGGCGTTGTACCGCAAAAAGACCTACGATTTCGACAAATGCCTGTACGTGGTCGCCTATCAGCAGAATTTGCACTTCAAGCAGATTTTCAAAGTGCTCGAACTGATGGGCAAGGAGTGGGCGAAGGATATGGTGCACGTCGCCTACGGCATGGTGTCCTTGGAGGACGGCGCAATGTCCACGCGCAAGGGCAAGGTCGTCTGGTTGGAGGACGTCATCTCCAAGTGCGTCGAAAAGGCGTACAAGATCGTGGACGAAAAGAACCCGACGCTCGAAAACAAGCGCGAGGTCGCCGAAAAGGTCGGAATCGGCGCGGTCGTGTTCGGCGCGCTGTACAACAATAAAATCAAGGACATAGTGTTCTCCTACGACAAGGCGTTGAGCTTCGAGGGGGAAACGAGCGTATACGTGCAGTATACCTGCGCGCGGGCGGCTTCGGTGCTCGCAAAGGCGGGTAATTTTACCCGCAAAGCGGATTACGGCGTGGAGCCCTGTCCGCAGGAGTTCGAGCTGTTAAAGGCGCTCGCCGATTTCCCCGATATCGTCGCGGCGGCGGCAAAGGCGTACGAGCCGAGCTTCGTCGCGCGGTTCTGCGTGGATACGGCGCAAAAGTTCAATAAGTTCTATATCGACTGTAAGATTTTACAGGCGGAAGAAAACGTACGCGATTTTCGTCTTGCGCTGACGGAAGCAACGCTCACCGCGCTCACGAACGCGCTGACGCTTCTCGGAATCGGCGTACCCGAAAAAATGTAGTTCACGCATTTCTTTTTTGCAAAAAGAAATGCTGTGAGCTTATAACAATACTATTATAACGAACATGATCAAAGCTATTTTATTCGATTTGGACGGCACGTTGCTCGATACGCTCGGCGATATCGAAGCGAACGTAAACGGTATGCTTCGGGAGAAAGGATATCCCGAAATTACGCGGGAACAGGTAATGGCTTACGTCGGCGACGGCGCGAAAAAACTCGTGGAACGCGCGCTTCCGAGCGGAGCGGACGATCTCGACGAGTGCTATACCTATTTCAGGACCCGCTTTGAAAAAAGCGACAACGCCCGGACGAAATTGTTCGGGGGCGAACGCGAGGTGTTGGAACGTTTGAAAGGAAAAGGTTTGAAGCTCGGCGAGGTTACCAACAAGCCGCACCCTGCCACCCTGCGCCTGATCGAAAAGATTTTGCCCGAAGTATTCTTCGACTTCGCGTACGGCGACGACGTCTCTTTCCCCTGTAAGCCCGATCCCACGCTCGCGCGGTACGCGGCGCTCACGCTTCGGGTTGCGCCCGCGGAATGTATGTTTGTGGGCGACGGCGAAACGGACGTAAAAACTGCGCTCGCCGCGGGAATGCGCGGCGTCGCCTGCCTGTGGGGGTACCGCACGCGCGATCAGCTTCTTTCGGCTGGAGCGACCGTGTTTGCGCGCGATTTTGCCGAATTGGAAAAAATTACCGAAAAACTTCTGTAAAACTATTGATATTCAGTCTTATTTATGTTATAATTCCATTATAAAAGCTCACAGACTTTTTCGGCAGCGAAAAGGTTGTGAATATAAAATTACTTTTAAAGGAGATTGTATTTATGAAGAAATGTGCAGTATGCGGTGAGATCGTAGCGGACGACGTAGAAGTTTGCCCCGTTTGCAAGGCGAAGAAGTTCGAGCCGATTACGGAAGGCGGCTTTGCTTGCGAGCATCACGTCGGCGACGGTAAGGTAGAGGACAAGGAAGTGATGGACGGGCTTCACGCGAACTTTATGGGCGAATGCACCGAAGTCGGCATGTACCTCGCTATGGCGCGCGTTGCCGAAAGAGAGGGCTTTCCCGAAGTCGCGGAAGCGTACAAGCGTTACGCGTTCGAAGAAGCGGAACACGCAAGCAAGTTTGCGGAGCTTTTGGGAGAAGTCGTTACCGATTCCACGAAGAAGAATCTCGAACTTCGCGCGGCGGCGGAAACGGGCGCATGCGAAGGCAAGCTGAAGCTTGCAAAGCGCGCCAAAGAACTCGGCTACGACGCGATTCACGACACCGTGCACGAAATGGCAAAGGACGAAGCCAGACACGGTGCGGGTTTTAAAGGCTTGTTGAAGAGATATTTCAACTAACCGTATTTTACAAAAGAGGCAAAAAGAGGATAAGCATTCGCTTATCCTCTTTTTGCTATGTTTCTATTCCCAACAAAAAATCTGCACTGACAGAAAAATATCGACAAATTTTTATGAACGTAGTGAAATCGGGTTCGCGGTAACCTTGTTCATAACCCGCATAACACGAAATCGAAACTCCTAATTCTTTTGCTACTTCTTTTTGTTTTAACCGATGTTCTATGCGTTGTTCGCGTAGTCGCTCGCTGAATGTACTCATGTAAGAATAATAACATAAAATACGCGAAATGCGTTGACAATACGCGAATCGCGTGCTATAATATACTTGCATACGCGAAACGCGTATTATATGATTGCTAAAAAGCCTGCCCCCTTTGAAAGGGGGCAGGTGGATTGCCGTCAGGCAAGACGAAAGGGGGTTAAATAATAAAGGGGAACCCCCGCCCCTACCCCTCCCCCTTTCAAAGGGGGAGGGCAAGAATGGGAAAAGGAGAATCAAATATGTCGGAAAATCATTACTGTTATAATTGCAGGTTTTACAAGCCGTATTATATCAAGGGGTATAAGCAATTCGATCGGCTCGATTGCGGAATATGCGGAAGAACGAAGGAAAACGTGGAAAAACATAAAGGTTGCGAATATTTTTCTTATAAGTATTACGCGCGCATGAGTCGGAAGGAAGCGGCGCTTGCGGCGATCACCGAGAACGTGAACGTCTTGTCGGAAATCAAACAGATTCTGGAAGAGGACGATGAAGATGCGATGGAAGAATTTTTAATCCGCATGAAGCAGTAGAAAAAGAAACGGGAAAAAGAATAATATAAACCCCCTCGCGCGAGCGAAGGGGTTTATATTATTGGAGAGTAAAAAACGTAGCCGACTGGGATCGGCGCCGCTTTTTGGCGGGATTTCAGGCAAACGCATTCGTCCGTTTGCTCTTTTATTATAAAACGGCGGAGAGGATTTTTCAACCTACTGTTTGCGTTTTCTCCTCTATTCCCTCTTTTTCGCGCAGTAGAGTTTTAAATTCACAGTCTACTCACAGTAGAATCGTTGACAAGGTGGTCAAAATAGGCTATAATGCGGGTATGGAAACAGATACCCTTGCCGTTACAATCGGACAAAACATTATGCGCTTGCGCAGAATGGCGAACATGACGCAGCTCGAGTTGGCGGAAAAACTGAATTATTCGGATAAGTCCGTTTCTAAATGGGAACAGGGGAACGGCATTCCCGACGTGCGCATTTTAGTACAGCTTGCCGATCTCTTTCACGTTTCGGTGGACGATCTCGTGCGCGAGCACACCGAAAAACAGATCGTTCCCAAGAACACCCGCGCGCTCCGCAGACTCATCATTATCCTCTGTTCGGTGGGGTTGTGCTGGCTGGTTGCCGTCGCGCTGTTCGTCATGATCGGTATTTTCGCGCCCGGTTTGCAATTTTTATGGCTTGCCTTCCTCTACGCGGTGCCCGTTTCCGCAATCGTGGTGCTCGTGTTCAGCTGCGTATGGGGATATAAAGTCGTGCGGGTCGTTTCCGTATCGGTATTGGTCTGGACGACGCTCGCCTGCGTCTATCTGACCGCGTTCGCGTTCGGGCAGAATATCTGGCTGATCTTCTTAATCGGGATTCCGTTGCAGGTGTTGGCGCTCTTCTTCTTCGTGTGGTGGAAAAAAGCACACTTTTTTAAGGATTGAAATTAACGCGCGTCTTTTATTAAGGCGCGCTTCCGTATCGTGAAAAGGTAAAAATATGAAAAAGATCGACGTTCCCGCTTCGCAGGAAGAGCGGGCAAAAACGGGCGCCGCGCTTGCGCGTAAGCGGAAGGCGGCGGCAATTCTTACGTTTGTCGGCGGCGCGGTGGCGGCGCTCCTTTTAATCGGCGTGCTCGTCGTGTTGCTCGTGCTCGAATTCCGCGGCAATTCGCCTGCGGAACAGACCCTTTTGTACGCGCTCGCGGGCGGATTCGCGGGCGGTTCGGTCGCGTTTGCGCTCGGCGCGCTCGCGCTCGGGAAAGCGGCGAAGGGCGCGGACCGTGCCGAGCGGGATTTCCGCGAACGGTGCGACGGCGAAGAGAGCTTCTTCGTGGGCGAGGGTACGCTTGCCGCCTTCGAAAAAGAGAGTCTGCGCATTCACGCCGAGGACGGCAAGGGCGAAACGATCCGCGTGCCGTTTTCGGAAATGCGGTTCTTTTCGGTATGCACCCGCCGCGCGCCCAAAGAAAAGGGCGAGTGGAGCGTCGTGTTCGAAATTCCGATCAAATATCTGGCGAAAAAGGGGAAATACAAGGCGGGCGATCCGCCCGCGCTCGTGCAGACGGACGGCAAACGGCGGCTGTACGACT
This sequence comes from Bacillota bacterium, assembly GCA_021768985.1. GTDB lineage: Bacteria > Bacillota > Clostridia > Christensenellales > Borkfalkiaceae > Gallimonas. The sequence goes on along the minus strand of JAETTR010000024.1, from coordinate 5,108 downwards.
GTATTGCGAACCACGGGCTTACGCTCGTCGGCGAGCTTCCGCAGGAGAACCCGTCGCGCGGTAAATTCACCCGTCTTGTCAAATATCGTTTCCCCGATAAAAGAGCGCGCAACCGCGCGCTTCTGCTCGGCGGCTTGGGCGTCGTTTTCATCGCGGCGGCAGTGTCCGTCGGCATCTTCATGAACGTGACGGCAGGGTCGTTGTTCGGCGTGTTCGGCGCGTTCCTGCTCGGGCGGGCGGGATTCGCGTTCGCGGCGGCGAAGAGCGTGCTTGCGTTCTACCGCGAAGGGCTCTTCTGGAAGGAGAAAAACCGCGCGGAGAGCATGTTTTTAAAATGGGAAGAGATCGTAAAGATTTCCGCTTCGGAAGAGAATGGGTTTTCCGCGCTCGACGCGGAATGCGCGTACGGCGCGTACCATTACCCGAATCCGAAAGGCGCGATGGAATTTTTAAAGGAGAACTTTCCCGATAAAGTCAAATGAGAGAATTGCAGATTCACGCGGTTTACCGTCACTTTAAGGGGAACCGCTATTTCGTGGAAGGCACGGCGCGGCACAGCGAAACGGGGGAAACCTACGTGGTGTACCGCGCGCTGTACGGCGACCGCGCGCGGTATGTCCGTCCGCTCGGAATGTTTCTTTCCGAGGTGGATCGGGAAAAATACCCCGACGCGGCGCAGAAGTACCGCTTCGAACTTGAATATTAGTGCGGGAGATTGAAATGATTTGCGGCAAGTGTGGCAAAAATCAGGCGCAAAAGTATATTTTACAGGGGAAGGAGATCTTCCTCTGCGCCGAATGCCGCCGCAAAGAGGGCGTCTGCCCCGAGTGCGGAACCTTGCTTTCGGAATTCCAAAAGACGGGGCTCGCGGGTTGCGCGTACTGCTACACCGCGTTCCGCGACGAGGTGCTCGCCATGCTCGGAAAGATGCAGGGGAGCACCAGACATCTGGGAAAGGTGCAGAGCGAGCGTCCCTTGGACCGCTACGAGGAGACGCGGGAGCTCGTGCGCGAACACGATTACGTAAAGTCGAAGCTCGAACGCGCGATTCTGAACGGGGATTTCGCGGACGCGGATTCCCTGAAAGCGCAGCTCGAATCGCTGAATAAAAAACTCTATCCCGGAGTGAAGAAATGAGCGCGCCCGACTATTACGAAACGATCGCCGTGTCCTCCCGTCTGCGGCTGGCGCGGAATTTTGCGGATTATCCCTTCCCCGGTCGGCTGTTGCGCGACAAGCACGCCGAAGAACAGGCGGACGAAATTATCCGGCTCGTGGGCGCGCAGCTTGGCGCGATCGACGCCTTTAAGCTGTACGAAATGAGCGTGATTTCGGACGTCACCGCGGCGTATCTCGTGGAGCGCAATCTGATCAGCCGCGATCTTTTGAAGCATCGCAAAATTTCGGCGGCGTTCGTGCATCAGGACGAAAATATTTCGGTCATGGTGAACGAGGAGGATCATATCCGCGAGCAGTATTTTACCAAGGGATTCGATCTGAAGGGCGCGTACGAGCGCATTTGCGGAATCGACGACGCGATCTGCGAATCTCTGCCCTTCGCGTATGACGAGCGGCTGGGCTATCTCACCGCGTGCCCCACCAATCTCGGCACGGGGCTTCGCGCTTCCGTCATGCTCTTTCTGCCCGCGCTTTCGCGCAGGGGGATTTTGCAGGGGCTCTATCCCGATTTTACGCGGCGGGGGCTCGCCGTGCGCGGTTCCCTCGGCGAGGGGAGCGGGAGCGAAGGGGATCTCTTTCAGATCAGCAACGAGGTGACCCTCGGGCGGTCGGAGGACGAGATACTGCGGGTGGTGATCAAGTCGGTGAAATTCCTCGCGGAGTTCGAAACCCGCGAACGGGAGAATCTGAAAAAGGAAGGCGGGATCCGCCTGAAGGACTCCGTCATGCGCGCATACGGGATTCTGACGAACGCCTGTCGCGTGGAGGCGAAGGAGTTCGAAACGCTGATTACGCAGTTGAAGCTGGGCGTGGCGCTCGGCTATTTCGGCGGCGACGACCGGAAGGACGACCGCATGGCGGAGCTCGGCGATCTCGCCGTGGAAATGCGTCCCGCGGGGCTCGACCGCCTGAACGGGGAGCCGCTCTCCGTCGAGGAACAGAACGAATTCCGCGCCGAATGCGCGGCGAGAAAAATCAGAAAAATGGAGCTGATCCGCTGACTTCGTGTTGCGGAAAGGAGAAAAGATGGCGGCTTTTACCAATCATCTGACGCAGGCGCTCGCACTCGCGGAAGAGGCGGCGAAAATCTATCATACGGACTATTTCGGCACCGAGCATCTGTTGCTCGGGTTTCTCTGCGTGAACGATTCCTCCGCGGCGAAGCTGTTGAACGCGGCGGGCGTGGAATTGGAGCGTTACAAAGAGTATTTCAAGCGCGCGGCGAAGCACAGCGCAACCTACTACGGGGAATCCCCCCGCATCAAGTGGATCAAGGGCGCGGCGCGGGAATGCGCGACGAAGAACGGCTACGTGCTCGCGGGCACCGAGCACGCGCTTCGGGTGCTGCTCAATTTGAAGGAGGGCGTCGCTATCGATATCCTCCGCGGGCTGTCGGTGGATATCAAGGCGCTGATTCAGAGCTGCGACGACTTTATCGCCGATCTCCCGCCCGAGGAGGAAAAGCCCGTTTTGCGCGAACAGGATTACGGGTGGAAGGAGGAGCACGAGGAGGAGCTCGACGAGAATCTTTTGCAGTTCGGCGTCGATCTCACCCGCCGCGCGGCGGAGGGCAAGCTCGACCCCGTGATCGGGCGGAGAAGAGAGATCGAAAAGGTGATTCAGATCTTATCGCGCCGCACGAAGAACAACCCCGTGCTCATCGGCGAGCCGGGCGTTGGCAAGAGCGCGGTCATCGAGGGGCTGGCGCAGGCGATCGTTTCGGGCGAAGTGCCCGAGGTGTTGCGCGGCAAGACGGTGTTTTCGCTGAACATCTCCACCCTTGTGGCGGGCACCCGCTACCGCGGCGACTTCGAGGAGCGGCTCACGGGGCTGATGAAGACGATCGTGGGCAACCGCAATATCATTCTGTTTATCGACGAGATTCATCTGATCGTCGGCGCGGGCGGTTCGGCGGACAGCAAGATGGACGCTTCGAACATTTTGAAGCCCATGCTCGCGCGGGGCGAATTGCAGACGGTGGGCGCGACCACGCTGGACGAATACCGCAAGTACATCGAAAAGGACCCCGCCCTCGAACGCCGCTTTACGCCCGTAATCGTCGATCAGCCGACGGTGGAGGACACGATCGTGATTCTGCGCGGCGTGCGCGACAAGTACGAGGCACACCATAATGTGGTGATCACCGACGAAGCGATCGAGGCGGCGGCAAGGCTCTCCGACCGATACATTACCGACCGTTTTCTGCCCGACAAGGCGATCGATCTGATCGACGAAGCGGCTTCCCGCGCGCGGTTGAATTCCTATAACGGACCTGCGGAATTCCGCGAGAGCGCGGAAAAGCTCACGCGGCTGAAAACGGACTACGAGAACGCGCGCAAGTGGAACGACTTCGCCCGCGCCGACGATCTCTCTGCGCAGATCGAAGAGCTTTCCGACGAGCTGAACCGCAAGCGGGAGGACTGGAACCGCAAGCGCGCCGCGACCCATCTCACGATCGGAACGGAGGACGTGGCGGAGATCGTCAGCAGCTGGACGGGGGTGCCCGTTTTGAAGCTCACCGAAGAGGAGAGCGACCGCCTGATGCACCTCGAAGAGGAATTGCACGGGCGGATCGTGGGGCAGAACGAGGCTGTAGCCGCCGTCGCGAAGGCAATCCGCCGCGCCCGCGCGGGATTAAAGGATCCCAACCGTCCGATCGGTTCGTTTATCTTCGTCGGACCCACGGGCGTGGGGAAAACCGATCTGACCAAAGCGCTCGCCGAGTGCATGTTCGGCGACGAGAATTTGATGGTCCGCCTCGATATGTCCGAATATATGGAAAAGAGCTCGGTTTCCAAGCTGATCGGCGCGGCGCCCGGCTACGTGGGATACGACGACAACGCGGGCGGACAGCTGACCGAGCGCGTCCGCCGCAAGCCCTATTCGGTCGTGCTGTTCGACGAAATCGAGAAGGCGCACCCCGACGTGTTCAACCTGCTCTTGCAGATTCTGGACGACGGACGGCTGACGGATAACCGCGGGCGGGTGGTGTCCTTTAAGAACACCGTGCTCATCATGACTTCGAACGTGGGCGCGCACGAGGTGAAGGACGTGGGCGCGCTCGGCTTCCGCGCGGCGGATGAAAATTCGGAGTACGAGGATATGAAATCGCGGATCGAAGAAGCGCTCAAAGCGCAGTTCAAACCCGAATTTTTGAACCGTCTGGACGATATCATCGTGTTCCACAAGCTCTCGCAGGAGGACGCGACGAAGATCTGCGAAAAGATTTTAAACGTGCTCGGAAAGCGCATGAAAGAGAAGGGCGTCGGCTTGAAAGTGAGCGCGCGCGCCAAGCTTCGGCTTGTGGAGGAGGGGTACGACGAGGAGTTCGGCGCCCGTCCGTTAAAGCGGGTGATTCAGAAGCGGGTGGAGGATCCACTTTCGGAAGCCATTCTGCTCGGAAAAATATCCGCGGGCAGCACCGCGATCGTAGACGAAATCGACGGCGAAATCGTCGTATCGGAAGAATAAAGAGAATCGAAAAGCCCCGCCGACGAAACCGTCGGCGGGGCTTTTCTGTTATAATCTCCAATCGATGGGTTTTAAGCCGTGGGCGGTCAGATACTCGTTGGTTTTCGAGTAATGTCTGCAACCGAAGAACCCGTTGAACGCGGAGAGGGGAGAGGGGTGCGCGCATTCCAATATCAGATGCTTGCTTTTGTCGATCAGCGGAACCTTCCGCCGCGCGTTTCCGCCCCAGAGCAGGAATACGAGGTGCTCCTTTTGCTCGCTTAAAATGGAAATCACCGAGTCGGTGAACCAGCTCCACCCGCAGTTCGCGTGGGAATTCGCCTGATGCGCCCGCACGGTGAGCGCGGTGTTCATCATCAGCACGCCCTCCTTCGCCCACTTGGTCAGATTCCCCGATTTCGGCGGGTCGTAGCCCAGATCGCTCTTTAACTCTTTCAGCATGTTTTCCAGCGACGGGG
>JAETTR010000455.1 GCA_021768985.1 Bacillota bacterium | reverse complement strand
CTTCGCGGCGGCGGAAGGCGCTATTTCCATTGCGATGAATGCGAATAAGGTAAGAAAGAATCCTCTGCGCGTCATTTTGAACGGTTTGGGGAAAGACGCGGCGATGATTATCTCCCGTATCAACGGTTTCACCTATTGCGAAACGACGTTCGATCCCTATACCGAAACCGTCAAGGTCGTAAACGAAGTCGCTTATTCCGACGGACCCCGCGCGAAAGTAAAGTGCTACGGCGCGGATAACGTTCCCGAAGGCGTTGCGATCATGAAGCTCGAAAAAGTCGGCGTTTCCATTACGGGGAATTCTACCAACCCTACGCGCTTCCAGCACCCCGTTGCGGGCACCTACAAAAAGTGGTGCAACGAGAACGGCGTGAATTATTTCTCGGTTGCTTCCGGCGGCGGCACGGGCAGAACGCTTCACCCCGACAATATGGCGGCGGGACCTTCCTCGTACGGCATGACGGATACGATGGGGCGTATGCACTCCGACGCGCAGTTCGCAGGTTCCTCCTCCGTTCCGGCGCACGTAGAAATGATGGGGCTCATCGGAATGGGGAATAACCCGATGGTGGGAGCCACCGTAGCCGTTGCGGTTGCAGTCCAAGAGGGCATGAGCAAGTAAAAAACAAGATATAACATATAAAAAAGGGCTTTCACAAAAAACGTGAAAGCCCTTTTTTAACGATAAAATTTATTTATCTGTATTTGGCGACATGTTTAACGGGATATTCCGCATATTGATAACGTATGCGGACGATTTTGCACAGCGATCTGAATAATTTTTACGCTTCGGTGGAGTGTCTGCGCCGCCCCGAGATTCGGGAAAAGCCCGTGGTCGTGGTGGGAAGCAAGGAGGACAGGCACGGCATCGTGCTCGCAAAAAACATGCTTGCCAAAAAAGCGGGCGTAAATACGGGCGACGTGTATTGGGAGGCGCGGCAGAAGTGCGGAAATACGCTCGTGGAGGTGCAGGCGGATTTTGCGGAATATCTCAAAGTATC
>JAETTR010000454.1 GCA_021768985.1 Bacillota bacterium | reverse complement strand
TATTTCACGAAATCGGAGATCCCGCCCTCGTAACAGTAGGTAACCGAATACGGACGGGGCGCGCCGAGCAGATCGAGCTGAACGGTTTCCTCTTCGGCCTTTTCCTCCTCGAAGTCGTTCGCGGTGATGCGCTCGTCGGTTAAGGTGATCGTGAGCCCCTTGTTTAAAATCGCGAGCTCGTTCAAGCGGTGCGAAATCGTGCTCAACTGATATTCGGTAGAAGAGAACACCGCGTCGTCGGGCATGAAGTGCACAAACGTGCCGTGCTTCTTCGTCTTTTGCTTTGTATCCGCGAGCGGCGCAACAGGCACGCCCGACTCGTATTTCTTCTTCTTTTCGTTGTAATAGGAGTGAAATTCCATCTCCCAGGTCTTTCCGTCTTTATACACGCACACCTTCAGCCATTTCGAAAGCGCGTTGGTGACCGAAGCGCCCACGCCGTGCAGACCGCCCGAAAAGGAATAGTTATGCTCGTCGAATTTTCCGCCCGCGTGCAGTTGGGTGAACACGACCTGAACGCCCGAAACCTTGGTCTTGGGGTGGATATCGGTGGGAATGCCCCGCCCGTTATCCTCTACGGAAACGCTTCCGTCCTTGTAAATGCGCACGTCGATCCGGTCGGCGTAGCCGTTTGCCGCCTCGTCGATCGCGTTGTCGACGATCTCCCAGAGAATATGATGAAGCCCCTTCTGACCCGTGGAACCGATATACATTCCGGGGCGGAGCCGAACGGCGTCCAGCCCTTCGAGAATGGTGATATCGCCCGCATCGTAATGCCTTTCTTCCATGTGTACCTCAAGATATGACAGTATTTCCAAAAAATTATACCACATTTTGCGGTTAAATGCAAGAGTTTTGAAGAAATATGAAAAACGGCGAAAAAAAAGGAAGGCTTTCGCCTTCCTTTCCGTTTTACTCGTCGTCGGCTTGCGCCATGTCCTCCTGATACTTCTTGATCTCTTCTTCCGCTTCTTTCTTTTGTTTGCGGTTCTTCGCCGTAAG
>JAETTR010000453.1 GCA_021768985.1 Bacillota bacterium | reverse complement strand
TGCGGGTGTATAACCGTTACGGGTACAACACGCTGAAAATCGAGAAAGAGCGCGGAACGATGGACGGCAAGGTGGAGAGCAAGAAATATTATATCATGAACCGCAAGATATACGCCCGCCGTTTCTCTACGGACTGTTTCTCGGACTACTTCAACGATATGGCAAGGCAATCGCGCGTGGGGCTGAACGACTATCGGGAATACGTTACCGAGAAGGCAAGCGTGGACGAATTGCTGGCGCAGAACAGCTATTTTATCAACGGGCTGTATCATATCGGCGGGGGTACGGCGTGAAAGAGCTGAAATATCACACGCCGCCTCCGTTGAAGGTAGAGGGGTTTTATCCCGAATGCAAGGTATATTCGGACGGCAGTCATTATATCGCAATCCCGCACACGGAAAAGCCGTATAAGCCGCGCCCGAAGAAGAAAGAGGAAGTTATCACGGTAAAGCCGCCGAGCGAGAATAAGCCGCCTGCCGAGGAAGAAATAGCACTTCAAAAAGAGAGCGTGCCGCCGATTGACGGTGCGCTACTTCCGCTTGAAAAATTAGCGGTTACGGGTGAGATGCCGAAAGAGGAAGAACCGGAACAGCCCGCGAATATCTTGCAGCCGAACGAGCGGCGCATGACGAAGAAAGAGCTGTTCAACGAGCTGTATCAGGAATACCTCTTTTTGAAAAAGCGGGAACGGCGGGAAAGGCTGATTGCCGCTATGCGTCCGTATTTCAAAAACGATAATGCGGCAAAGACGTTTGTGGACAGCAATCTTGGACGAAAGTTGCGGAATCTGATTGCGCGGCGGATACGGTTGACGCGAAAAATCAACCTGCACGAGTTCAACTTTTTCGTAACTTTTACATACAGTGATAAACTCCACACCGAGGAGAGTTTCAAAAAGGGATTGAAGTCTACGCTCAAAAACTTTTCAACGCGCAAGGGTTGGCGGTATGTCGGGGTGTGGGAGCGTTCTCCCGAAAAGCATCGGCTTCACTTTCACGGGCTT
>JAETTR010000452.1 GCA_021768985.1 Bacillota bacterium | reverse complement strand
CACATGATGGGCAACGAAAACGTGCTTGACAAGGTGGAACAGGCGGCACAAGAAACCATCGACAAGCGCGTTGAACAGGAAATCACCCGTATTCTGAACGGGTACGGAGGATAAGACATGACACCGTTAGAACTGCTGGACGCTTTGAAAGCGTTTATCGAAGAAAACACAAAGGACATCTTGCTTCCCGTCCGGGTGGACAGGAAGAGCGGAGAAGCGAAAGAGCGGCCCGCGGAGGTCTACAAAATGCGACTTCCGACAAAGGACGCGGAAACGAAGCGGATTCCGTATGTTCTTTTGCAGTACATCAAAAGCACAGACACGCAGACCGCCGGGGAAATGCCGGAAAGTTCGTGCATGGTACGGATTGTCGCCGCCACCTATTCGGAGGACGGCGAAGAGGGCGCATTATGCGTCCTGAATCTGCTTACCCGGATTCGTATTGCGTTTTTGCGCGACGGCGTGATTGCGGAACACTTCATGCTGAAACCGCCTATTGAAATGATCGTCTACCCGGACAGCACGCCGCCCTACTATTTGGGCGAAATGATGACCGAATGGCGAATGCCGATTGTAGAAAGTGAGGTTCAGAAAGTATGGCAGTAGAGTATAAACCCGGAATGACAAAGCCGGAATTGCTGGAACTTGCCGTTGTGAACGGGATTGACGTTGACGACAGCATGACGAAAGCAAAGATTATCGCCGCTATTGACGCGCACAACGCGCAGGAAGCCGCCGAAAGCGGCGGGGAGGGTAACAATACCACCCCGGACGAAAACGCCGTACAGGGCGCAACAGAGGACGAAGAGGACGCGCCGGACGGGTACGACCTGTTCGTTTATGCCGGGCCGACCTTGCCCCGCGGACGGCTGAAAGAAAATGACGTGTTCCGCGGCACGTTTGAGGACGTGAAAGCCTACCTTGCGGACGTGCTGGAAGACTACCCGCAGGCGGAACGTCTGATCGTTCCCGTGGAGCGGCTTTCCGCGTTTGCCGCAAAGGTC
>JAETTR010000451.1 GCA_021768985.1 Bacillota bacterium | reverse complement strand
GGCTGTTAAAGATACAGTACGCCATACCGCCCGCGGAAAGCTGTTTTCCGACCGAGGCATTGATGGCGTCGATCATGCTGACGGGCGAAAGAAATCTGGCGTCGTTGACGTCCACGGTTTCTCCCACGCGGCTGATTTTCGCCAGCGAGGTGAGCGTCGCAAAATCATATTTATCGCCCAGCTCGCGGCGAACCTGCCGGATCATCCAAAGCCCCATGATGTTTTTCTGGAGCCGAAAGCGGCCGCCGACGCTGCCCTCGTTGGAATAGTTGAGCTCCCGCGCCTTGTCCGTCGTATAGGCGCGGTTCCGCTCGATGCCCAGCAGCGACCAGGCTCCGCTGGAAATATACGGCGTCTGCCCCTCGAGCGGCGCCGACAAAACGGCGCCCGCCGTATCGTGCGTGGCGGGCAAAATGACTTTTGCCCTATACCCGACGATCGACGCCACTTCCTCCGTAAATTCTCCCGCTTCCGTCCCCGGCTGAGCCAGCTCGCCGAACCACTCCTTTTTATAATCGAGCTTTTCTATAATTTCTTCGTCCCACGTATGCGTCAAAACGTTGACCATGCCCGTCGTCGTGGCATTGGTATATTCCTGCTTTTTGACGCCCGTCAGAAGAAAATGAAAATAGTCGGGCAGCATGAGAAAAGACCGTGCTTTCGCGCTCCTGCCCGTACGTTTGTCGTCGTACAGCTGATAGACGGTATTAAACGCCTGAAGCTGAATCCCCGTCTTTGCGTACAGCTCCGCAAACGGAACGCGGCGGTGAACGGAAGCGACTGCGCTTTTCGTGCGGCCGTCGCGATAACAATAAACGCCCCGGATAGGCTCGTCCTTTTCGTCCAGCAAGACGTAATCGACGCCCCAGGTATCCACCCCTACCGAATAGGGCGCTTTTCCCAGCTCCCCCGCCTTTTTCAGCCCGTTGAGAATTTCCCGGAAAAGTCTCTTTGCGTTCCACATCAGCCGCTTTCCGCCTTGACAGCCCAGCGAGCCGGGCGTCCC
>JAETTR010000023.1 GCA_021768985.1 Bacillota bacterium | reverse complement strand
GTAAAAACGTTACGATCGAAGGAGTCGTTCTGCGCGATTCCCTCTGCTATAACGTTTCCGCCGTGAACTGCGACGGCGTTCTGATCGACAATCTTAAAATTATCGGATGCTGGCGGTACAATTCCGACGGCGTGGATTTACAGAATTGCAGAAACTGCACCCTCAAAAATTCCTTTATCCGCACTTACGACGACTGCACCTGCATCAAAGGCGACGTGAAATTCGGCACGCCCTGCGCGGACACTCTCGTCGAAAACTGCGTGCTGTGGTGCGATTGGGGGCACGCGCTCGAAATCGGCTACGAAACCTGCGCGGACGAAATCAAGAACATTACCTACCGGAATTGCTATATCCTGCGCACGAGCTTCGACTTTTTAAACATCGGGTGCGTGGACTACGCGGATATCCGCGATCCGATCGGAAATTTCCTTCGGCAGATTGCCGTAAATCGCGATCCGCGTCTTGTGGTTCTCCGCGAATTTGCGCCTGGAAACTTCTTCGTCGAACGGACAAACTTTCCGATTGAGCTTGTCGCCGTATAAATAAAGGTGCGTTTCCTTAAATTCTTCCCGACGCTTGCGTTCCTGATCCGAAATATTCGGCTCGTTGACAAATTCGTCGATCTTGCGCAGCTCCTCCGCGGGATCGCGGTATATCTCGCTCATTCTGTCGTGTTGTACGAAAATCGCGCATTGTTTGTCGTATTGCTTGCGATAGAACGCCTCGTCCTTCTTCTCCGCGCCTTTCGACTTTTTCACGTACCGATTCGCATAGGAAAGCCATTCGGTGATATAAAAATCCTTCGTAAAATACTTCATACTGTTCTCCGCATTAAATTTCGTTGAGATTGATGACGGATACCGATACGCCCTTCGCCCGCGCGTAGCGTATCGTGTACCACGTGCCGCCTTTTTCAATTCCGTTGAATACCGCAATGACGAGATTGCTTTTGTCCACCATGTAGCGGTTGCGTTTCAGCATACATTCGGGCGTGTAGTACTCCGAAACGACGGTAACGCAATCCGCCTGTTCCTTGATCTTTTCGTAGCGGTGCTTCTCCCCGATCCGCCATTTTTCGGTCTGGTTCGGGCAGGGAATCGCGCATTCCAGCGTGATTTGCGGATATTTCGTCTTTCTGAATTCCAGAACGATTTCCGCGAAATCCAGATCGGCCCCCAACGCCATGCCCGAAATAAAGCGGGTGACTCCGCGCTCCGTCACCGCCGTTTCGATTTTGTTTTTCAGTTCCTGTAAATATGCCGAATATTCCCTCCCCCTTCCGCCGTATGCAAACGGAAATTTTTGCGGTCTGTGCCCCGTACAGCAAGCAGAAACGAGATTGTTCGATTCCATAACGTAATACCTCTTATCCGCGATAATTATACCGAACGGAATAAAATAAGCAGAAACGACTTTTTATGCTATTATATAGAAAAAGATGCCGTTCCCCTTACGAAGAACAGCACCGCAGAACCTACCGTTCATCGTATGTTGCTAAACAATTTTTACAATTCCCAAAAGAGTTTTGTAAACGATTACAGGGTATAATTCTACCGGAATTATGCCCTTTTAGGAAATATTTTATAAAAATTGTTTAGCTTTTTTATTCTACCAAAAAAAGCAACTCTTGTCAATAGAAAAGCGTTTTAAAATTTTTTTGAAAATTTTAAAACGCTTTTTGTTCTTTCTACGATATAAATATTCACCTTTTAAATTTCGTAAAAATTTCGTCGTGAGATTTCACCCGGCCTTCTTCCGCGTCGCGCAGTCCGACCGCTAATTTTTCATACAAATCGATTCTTGCATATAATTCGTCCAACACGGCAATATCGATAAGCGCCGTATCCCCTTTTCCGTTCACCGTGATATAAACGGGGCGACCCGATTCTTTGCAAAGTTTCGAAATTTCCGGATAATTGTTGCGGAGATCCGCCGAAGGTCTGATATCAGGCATAATTCCTCTCCTTTCTTTGATATCGTAATTATATCATAATATTGATATATTGTTAATATATTATGCGCAAGAAAATGATTTTCATTTCAATTTTCCGAAAACCAATTTTTAAGCAACGGATATAATTTTTGATATCTTCCGTATTTCTGTTCGTACCTTTGCACAAGCTCCGTTTCGGGCGAAATGCGCTCTTTCATTCCGATCAGCCCTTTCGCCCGTTCCGCGCTTTCGTATTCCCCCGCGCCGATCATGGCGAGGATCGCCGCGCCGTAGGCGGGTCCCTGCTCCGTCTCGGGCGAGAGGATTTCCACGTTCAATACGTTTGCGAGAATGCGTTTCCACACCGCGCTCTTCGCGCCTCCGCCGCACACCGTCGTCTTTGTGACCGTAAGTCCGCTTTGGCGCGCGCACTCCACGCAGTCACGCAACGCAAAGGCTACTCCCTCCAACACCGCTAAACTCATTTGCTCCCGCGTCGTGTTCGCCCTCATGCCGATAAAAGCACCGCGCGCGTTGACGTCGTTATGCGGACTGCGTTCCCCCATCAGATAGGGCAGAAAAAACGCCTCGTTCTCGCCAAGGGCTGCGCCCTTCGTTGCGCCGTCGTAGTCCTTTGTTTTCAGAATATCTTCTAACCACCACTTGTTCGCGCTCGCCGCCGAGAGGATACACCCCATCAAATGCCACTTCCCGTTGGCGTGACAAAAGGAGTGCAATGCGTTCTTTTCGCTCGGCATAAATTTGTCGCCCGATATGAACACCGTGCCGCTCGTGCCGAGCGAGATATTGCAATCGCCGTTTTGTATCGTGCCCGTGCCGATTGCCGCCGCCGCGTTATCGCCCGCGCCCGCCGTCATCACGGCGTTCGGCAGACATCTGACTTTGCCCGTCACTTCGTAGCTTTCATAGAGTTTCGGAAGCCACTCCTCTCTTACCGAGCAGATTGCAAGCATTTCCTTCGACCAACGCTTGTTCTTTACGTCGAGGAGAAGCATTCCGCTTGCGTCCGAATAGTCGGTGGAGAATACGCCCGTCAGCTTATACGCCAAATAATCTTTGGGCAGGCACAGTTTTCTGATCTTCGCAAAGTTTTCGGGTTCGTGCTCTTTCACCCATAAAATTTTGGGCGCGGTAAAGCCCGCGAACGCGATATTCGCGGTATACTCGTCTAACTTCGCTTTTCCGATAACTTCGTTTAAGTAATCCGTCTGTTTCTGCGTTCTGCCGTCGTTCCAGAGAATCGCGGGGCGGATCACTTCGCCGTGCTCGTCCAAGAGCACGAGCCCGTGCATCTGTCCGCCGATACTCACGCCCGCGACTTCGTTTTCCGCGCCCTTTGCAAGGCGCGTTAAAACCTCCGTGGCGGCACGCAGCCAATCCTCGGGGTTCTGCTCGCTCCAACCGCTTTGCGGGTAAGATACGGGATAGCTTGCGCTCTCCTCTTTCAGAATTTTTCCGTTACGGTCAACGAGCAGACCTTTCAGTCCGCTCGTTCCCAGATCCAATCCAATGTAATACATAATCCGACTTTTTTTACGATCAGATAAAATTAACGCTCGCCGATTGCAAGTAATTGTTTTCATAAAGACAACGCTTTTCCGTTCCGTTTTCCTTTCCGCAAACGTCCAGAATTTCCTCTTCCAGCTGTGCAATGCAGTCCGTCCTACCCGCGGCATACTCCAAAAGCATGCTTCTGCAATTTTTGACCCTTTGAACGAGTCCGCCGAGACGAATGTCGTGCACCTCGAACCCGTTTTGCTTTTTCTCGCAATGCCATGCGCGACGAAAGCAAACGTAAAACGCTTCAAGCCGCTCGATCAGAAGGCGATAATCCTTTCGCGCAAGGCGTTCCAGACCCTTTACGTCTTTCGCCCGATAAAGATTCCGCGTGCGGATTCCGATCGCATATTTTACCGCCATCACCTCGCACAGCGCTCTGACGTAAGAAAAGATATAACCCCATTCTCCCTTTTCGTGCCCTTTCAGCTCCGCCGCGATTTTTGAAAACTGTTCGGCGTCCTCTTCTTTGATGATTTTATCGTAAATCCCCGCGAAGCAATCGGAATACAACAGATATTTCGTGGGGTTGGAGAAATCGGCTTCGGAATAATTTCCGATTCTGTCCGCCTTCTCCGTCAGCAGAAAAGCGGACATTTCTTCGCCGACGATCGTACGGAACGTCCGCTCCGCAAAAGCGCGCTCCTTGTTACCGTAGGCAAATTCCGCGGCGCACGCGAGCGCGGGAAGCGCCGCAAACGCCGCGCATTCGCCGCCGTTGTCGCCCCACATCGTGAGAAAACTGTTTTTAACGCCGTTTTTCGCGCAAGCCTCGATCGAAGCTTCTGCCGCGCGGATACTGAACTCGTTATAGGGAAGAAACCCAAGCCAGGTCCAGGCACAGCCCGCAAACCAGATATTCCGCCCGAACACGCCGTGCTGTTTCAGAACCGCATCGTATCGGGCGGGATCCGTACTGTAATAATCCCAATAAATCAACTCCACGTTAGTCGGAACCCGCGCCGCGTCCCCTTCTTTCAATAACGGGTTTTTCTCCGAATAGTACCCGTTAAAAACAATGCGGTAAAACATATCCGACCACATGACGCATTGAAACCCGTATTTTTTCGCGATTTCCGCCACCCGATTCAGGTGACGGAGCATGAGCTCCATTCTGTTTCGGGGCGCGCCGTGCTTGTCGGCATAGTTGCCGTACCCCAGACGGAACGCTTCGTCCATACCGATATTGACCGTGCGCGCGGTAAAGCATTCCGCAATCGTGCGGAACATTTTGTCGATGAGTTCGTATGTCTTTTCCTCTTCCAATAGCAGAATATCGTCGCAATCGTGAATCCCGCTGTAAATATCCCAACGGAAAATTCCGTTGAGGTGCGCAAGCGTCTGAATGCAGGGAATGAGCTTGATCCCGAAACGCGCGGCGTAAGCGTCGAATTCTTTGATATCCGCCTGCGAGTATCTGCCCCGCAGGTATCCGAAATACGGCTCGCCGTCGATCTCGTAAGTGTCTTCCGTGTAAAGCTGAACGGTATTATATCCGAACAGCGCCAAAAACAGAATAAATTTTCTGACGCTTTCGGGCGTTAAAACCGCGTTGCGCGAACAATCCAGCATGATCCCGTACTCTTCGAACACGCGATTCTCTTTTACGGAAAACTCCTTCCCGCCTCCGGCGGCAAGCAAGGTCATGGCGCGGAATACGTAATGTATCCCCGGCGCGCAAACGTTGAGCGTAACGCCGCTGAAATCACAGGCGTATCCGTCCGCTTCCGTATATACGATTTTGAGTTCTTTGAGATACCGCTCCAGTTTTAACCGTTCCGCCGCCTCGTGCAACGCATCCCGATTGAGACGATCGGAGCCGCAAGTTATTTTTACCATAATCAATATCCGTTCGTCGGAGCAATACGGAACGATGAACCTTCCAACGTTCCGCCCTCCGCAAAGATAATCGTTTTTCTTTTTTCCGACAAAAAAATTTGCCTCGTTAGCGCTCTTCCGCCCGCAAACGCGTCCAAAACGCATCCGTCGGAATAGACGCGCAGACTCTCCGCCGTGCGGTTCCCGACAAAGACCGTTTCCCGCACTTTTCTGCCCTCCGTACCGCTGCGGCGGGTATCGAATGACAACTCGTTTTTTATCGTATCCATGACGATCTCGATTTCGCCCGACTCCGCCGAAATTTTCACGCCCGCCCTGCCCCGAAAACTTCTCGGAATTTCAAACACGATTTCCGATTGCAACGGCAACGCCAATTCCCGCTCGCCCGTAACGGAAAACCTTTCGGGTTGATATCTCAATCGGTCCGTCTCGCGTAACGGAAGCACGCGCAAATCGCCGTCCTCGTCCAAGGAGAGCTCCCGCGGCAGACAGTACACGCCCGACCAACCCTTTTTCAGCTCCCGTTCCAAATCGTCGTCGAGATTGTCGCGCATCCAGCACAGCATCGCCAACCTGCCGTCCGGCGTTTTTACGACTTCGGGCGCAAACAGCGCGTTGTCGGCAACCGCAAGTCTGCCGTGCTTTTTCGGCAGAAACCGCAACGTTTCGCGGTCGAATTCGCCCAGATAATATTGGCAACCCCGATTGTGCGAAATAAAGAGTTGCAACCATACCCCGCTGTCGGCGCCGTTCCGATCGGGCAACGGCGCGAAATAAGGACACATGCAATCTTCGGAAGGATCCGTGCCTCCTGACGCAAGCCGCTCGTAAAACCGCCCTTTGTACCGCCACGACCGCAGATCATCGGAAACGAACAATTCGCTCCAATCGCCTTGATATTCGGGATGCGATTCGTCGCCGCGGAACTTATCGAGCAGACAAAGATTCCCCAATTGCATGCAATACGTTTCGCCGACCTTGAAAAGATTGCTCGGATCCGCACAGCCGACGGGTTTTCCATCGACCTCCGTCACGCCGAGCTCTTTACAGGCGACCGCGTAATCGGCGTGCTTTTTCCACGTTTCATAGGACGGCGCGCTTTCCGCGATACGGATTCCGCCCGCCGATCCCTCTTTGCCCAGCGCCCAATAAGCGATCACCGCCCTGCCGTCGTCTTCCAGAAAGACTCCTCCGCTGTAAATTCCGCCGTCCGATTCGTCGGGAACGAGCGCGTCGGGATAAAAATGCCAATGCAGCAAATCGACGCTCACCGCATGTCCCCATCGGTAAGAATCGGCCCGGCTCTCGTAAATGAACATGAGATGATACAGACCGTCGGCATAGAACATCGCGTTCGGGTCGGCGGGAAAGCCGAGATCGAACGGCACGCGGAAATGATACTTCGGACGGGTTTCGTCCTTGAATATCCTTTCCGCAAGTTCATGCGCCGTAAGAATTTGTTCTTTTAATGTGCTCATAAATTATCCGTTATTTCCGCGAAAGACGGGCACGCCGCCCTCGGTATTCCAGATTTCGGTATTCCAGCCGCTCAGATCGAGCTCCGCCGTTTCCATTTCCGCAAAGCTTGCAAAACTCTTTAACGTATCCGTTTCCTCGAACGATCCGTGCGCATCATCCACGTACGTAAGAGGCTGCACACCGATCGCATAGCAATCCGAAATGTTCGCATCCGTCTTTATCGAATTTGCAAGGGCGGCTTTGAATTCCGCGTCGACTCCCTCCGTAATTTCGATCACACAGTTACGAGCCGTCGCGCCGCCGAGAACGTAATAGCATAATCCGCCCGTCCACCAATGGCCGTTGTTCTTAACCGACATGTATACGTTCTCGATCGTGCCGTATACCAAATTGGCAAGCACGCCGCCCTTATTATATAAGAGCGCGATTTCACAATCGATAAACGCCAGATTTTTTATCACGCCGATCCTGCCGACCGTTCCGAAGAATCCACACGAGGACAAAGGTTCTTCAGAAGAATACGAAAGACCTTTGATTGCATAACCTCTTCCGTCGAACGTACCGATAAAGCCGCTTTCGCCGCCCCATTGCTCGCCGCAAAGAGTAGGAGCCGTTTTGCCCGTAAAATCCAGATCCGCCGAAAGTACATAATATCCGTCCAGCTTATTCTCCGAAATCGTCGCCGCCACCGCGTTCCAATCATCCGCCGAAGCAATGATCTTCGTCACGCAAAGCGCGTTCAGCGTGCAGTACTTTTCTTCCGTCGTAATGACGACTGCAAGCGTTTTTCCCGCCGTACCCGTCAGCCCCGTGACGGTAAGCGTCCTTCCCTCCTGCGTAAACGCCGCTTCGCTTCCGCCGACCGTAACTCCTTCTACCGTACCCGAAAAGTCTTTCAAAATCAGCGTGCCTGCCGATAGATCGATATCCCGCGAACCGAGATCGACCGTCGAACGATTTGCTACGGTAAAGGTCTTTTCCGCCGTGATATCCGAATACAGTTCGTGGGTTGCGACAACCGTGAACGTTGCGCCGAAATTCCCCGTCACCGTGACGGTAGCGCCGTTTATCGTAATACCGTCGATCTCCTCTTTCAGCGTATATACGAAGTTCTTTGCCCCGACGATTTCCAACGTGCCCATTACGGGTTGCACATTGTCGTTTAAAATCGCGTCGTCCGCAGAAACGGTATCCTTGTAACCCTTTACCACGGGTACGCCGTTTTCCGTATCCCAAAGCGCGCCGTTAAACCCGCTCAAATCGAGTTCCGCCGCTTTCATCTCCGCGAAGCTTGCAAAACTCTTCAAGGTAGCCGTTTCGGGCGCATTCGCGGGGCTGTTGCCGCCGTTGCGGTAGAGCACGTCCGCGCCGACCGAATAACTGTTCTCGATCGTACTGCCGTCGAAGGAAGTCCAGCACAGCCCGTAACTGCCCGTCCGCTCGTTGAGCTGTTCCGCCACGCAGTTGCGAATCGTGCCCCATACGGAATGTGCGATTGCGCCCGAATGATCGGAAGGATTCGTTACCTGCACGAACACATTTTCGATCGTTCCGTAATGGAAACTTGCAACGACGCCCGTACGGAAGTTTGCCGTGGAATCGATTTTCGCGTTTACAAAACCCACGTTGCGAATCACCGCCGAGCCTGCCGTGAGTCCGAAGAAGGAATAGCCTCCCTCCGTCTCTTCGCCGTTTGCAGTCGACGCGGTGAAATTCTTAATCACGTGACCTCTGCCGTCGAAGGTTCCCGCAAAGCCCTGCGTTCCGCCCCAGGTGGGCGTGCAGAACTTGGGCGCGGGCTTGCCCGTAAAATCCAGATCCGCCGAAAGTACATAATATCCGTCCAGCTTATTCTCCGAAATCGTCGCCGCTACCGCGTTCCACTCCTCGGCAGACGAAATAACTTTCGTGATACAGAATACGGAAAGCTTATAAATCGAAACGTCCGTCGTTACCGTGATTTCCGTTTCACTGCCCGCCGTGCCCGTAATTCCGCGAATCGTGAGCGCAGTTTCCGCTTGCGAGAACTCTGCTTCGGCGTCGCCCGCGAACACCTTCGAAACCGTTCCTTCTACCGTCAGGACAAGCGTTCCGACGGAAAGATCCACTTCCGCATCGTCCAATTCGACGACGGGAAGCGACGCGACGGTAAAGGTCTTTTCCGTCGTAATATCCGAGTACAGCGCGTGCGTTGCGACAACCGTGAACGTTGCGCCCGCATTGCCGACTACCGTAACGACCGTTCCTTCGATCGTTATGCCGTCGATCTCTTCTTTCAAGGTATATACGAATCCGCCCGTACTTTGGATCGTAAGCGAATCCGTAACGGGCAACGCGTTGTCGTTCAGAATCGCGCCGTCCACGGAAATCATTTCCTTATATCCCTTGACGACGGGTACGCCGCCTTCCGTATCCCAAAGCGCGCCGTTAAACCCGCTCAAATCGAGTTCCGCCGCTTTCATCTCCGCGAAGCTTGCAAAACTCTTCAAGGTAGCCGTTTCGGGCGCATTCGCGGGGCTGTCGCCGCCGTTGCGGTAGAGCACGTCCGCGCCGACCGAATAGCTGTTCTCTATCGTACTGCCGTCGAAAGAGGTCCAGCACAGTGCGTAGCTGTTCTCCCGTTCGTTGAGCTGTTCCACCACGCAATTGCGAACGACCGCACCCGACCATACGGATTGCGCGATCGCGCCGGAATGCGCGGAATCGTTGGTTACCTGCATGAACACGTTCTCCGCTTTCCCGTAGAGGAATCCCGCGACTACCGCCGCGCGGAAGTTTGCAGTAGAGTCGATCTTCGCGTTGATAAATCCTACGTTGCGAATTACCGCCGTCGCCGAAGTAAGACCGAAGAAGGACTGTCCGTCCGCGGTCTCTCCGTCAGCTACGGAAATCGTTAGATTCTTGATCAGATGTCCTCTGCCGTCGAAGGTTCCCGCAAAGCCCTGCGTTCCGCCCCAGGTGGGCGTGCAGAACTTGGGCGCGGGTTTGCCCGCATAGTCCAGATCCGCCGAAAGCACGTAATATCCGTCCAACTTGTTTTCCGAAATCGTCGCCGCCACCGCGTTCCATTCGTCCGCCGTTCCGATCGCTTTGGTGCAAACGAATCCGTTCGTGCGCCAAATCATATTGTCGGCGGAAACCTCCAACGTTCCTTCACCGAAGTCCTCTTCCGCAAAGTCTGAAATCGTAACAACGCCGTCTTTTTGCGTGAATGCAAGCGCTTTGTCGCCGAGCTTCACGGAAGAAACCGTGCCCAAATCCGCTACGGAAAGCGCCTTGAAGCCGACGCTCTTTTCCAGATACAGCCAGCCGTCCGCTTTGACGACGGGAACGACAACCGTAACCGCAATTTCCTGCACGTATTCGTCCGAGCCGGAAACGTAAACAAGTTCGACCGTTGCCGCGCCCTGCTTGAGCGCGGTGATTTTCAGCCCGTCAAGCGCGATCACGTCCTCCGCCGAACCGGTCTTAACGCGCGCCGAAACCTGCGCGTCCGCAACTTCTGCGCCGTTCTTTTTCACCGTCACCGACGGCGTGAACTGCGAAATATTCCCTTCGTCCTGCGGGTTGTTCGTTAGCTTAATACCGTAGGCGCCGTTTTCCCGCGTCAGGTTGTTGATTTCCAGGGAAATATCGTCTTTTACGCGAATTTCAGCCTCCGCGGCGATCTTCTTATTTCTGTACGACGTCTTTACCGTCACTTTCGCCGTACCGAACTCCACCGCCGTTACCGTCGCCGTATTGCCGTTTGCGGCGATCGAAACGACCGCCCCGTTCGAGTTTTCCGTCCACTCGAACGACGCGCCCGTCACCGGTTGCGCGTTGTAAGAAAGATTCGCTTCCAGCGTAATCTTGCCGCCTTTCAACAACTCCGCCTTCTCGTAATTGAGCGTAATCACGCCGATCGTAGCGTCCTCCGTCACGGTTACTTTACAGACCGCGCTCGCCGAGCCGACCTTTGCGATGATTTCCGCCGTGCCCGCCGATTTCGCGATCAGTTTGTACCCCTCGACGCTTACGACGTCCGGATCGGCGGACGTAAGCGTCGCCGTATCGTCCGACCCCGTCACGATGACGACGAGTTCCTTTTCGTCGCCTACCTTCATGACGATCTCTTCCGATTCGAACGCTACGGAGATTTTCTCCCCGCCGCAGGCGACGAACCCGAACAGGGCGTCGATCATCACGACCGTGCCGAGTACGCTCAGCCAAAACTTTTTCATAAATTTCCCTCCTTAAATT
>JAETTR010000450.1 GCA_021768985.1 Bacillota bacterium | reverse complement strand
AAAGTACCTTTTGTCGTCCATTCTGCCCGTGCGGTGATCGCCGCCGCCTAAAAGCGTGCCCTCCGCATAGGGACGAACCGACAGCCCGTCCTCCCGTTCGTCGAGGTACATGTCTTCCGCGCCCTTCCCGCTTACCGCGATCGTATAGGACATGGACTGCCTCAATTTCATAAAATATCCGCCATGCGAATTGATCATCGGATAATGCGTCGCCACGATTATTTTTTTTGCATAAATCGATCCTCCGTCCGTACGAAGAATTTTCTTTTTCGGATCGATACCAACCACCCGCGTGCCTTCGAAAATCTCAAACTTCACGGGCAGCGCCGACAAAAATTTCAGCGGGTCGAAGAGATATTGTCCGCTCATTTTCAAAGCGCAGCTTTCCTTAAAAAGCTCGGGGCTTTCCACAACATCGCAGTCCGCTCCCACCCGCCGCAATACTCTGTGCAGCGCTTCTATCTTATAACGGCGGTCTTCGGAAAAAATATATCCGTCCCTTTCCGCCCAGTCGCATTCGATTCCGTACCGATGCACAAGCTCTTCGAAAAGTCGGATTCCCTCCGTTTGGGAACGGTAATACAATTCCGTCACACGCTGTCCGTAACGCTCGAATAATTCGCTGTAAACGCAGCCCTGGTTGGCCGAAATTTTTGCCGTTGTCCTTCCCGTCGTCCCTGAAAACAGCCTGTCCGCCTCTAAAAGCGTAACCTCTTGTCCCGCTTCCGCAAGCCGAAAAGCCGTAAGATACCCCGCGATGCCGCCGCCGACCACGACGATATCACGATCGGCGTCTTTTTTAAGCTGCGGATATTTTTTCGTCTTTCTTTGCCAAACCGATTGATACTCCACTTTCTTTCCCCTTCCGGTGTTTATACCATTAGTTTAACCATAGAAAAAGGCAGTCATACGATATATTATATTTTTGGGACACACAAAAAGCCCGCCGACGTCAAAAGGACGCCTGCGGACTTTTTTCGATACTTTGCTCCGATTCGAAAATACTAT
>JAETTR010000449.1 GCA_021768985.1 Bacillota bacterium | reverse complement strand
GCACCCCGAAATGGTGGAGGAATGTCTGAAACGGAACATTCACGTCATCTGCGAGAAGCCCGCGGGGGTATATACGGCGCAGGTAAAGGAAATGAACGCGGCGGCGGAAAAAAGCGAAGCGAAGTTCGCCGTGATGTTCAACCAGCGCACCGATTGCGTCTATCGCAAAATGCGCGAGATCATCGCCGCGGGCGGGATCGGGAGGCTGCAGCGCGTCACCTGGATCATCACCGATTGGTACCGTTCGCAGTTCTATTACGATACGGGCAGCTGGCGCGCCACGTGGGCGGGCGAGGGCGGCGGCGTGCTCATCAATCAATGCCCGCACCAGCTCGATCTCATCGGCTGGGTGGTGGGGCAGATGCCCAAAAAGGTGCGGGGGTTCTGCCATTACGGAAAATGGCACGACATCGAGGTGGAGGACGACGTAACGGCGTATCTGGAATACGAAAACGGCGCGACGGGCGTGTTTGTCACCACGACGGGCGAAACGCCGGGCACCAATCGTTTCGAGGTATCGGGCACGGGCGGAAAACTGCTCTGCGAGGGCGGCGCGCTGAAATGGTATAAAAACGCGAGCGACAGCGCGGCGTTTTCGCTGGAGACGAAGGAGTTTTTCGGCCGCCCGAAGTGCGAGTGCGTCGCGGTGGAAACGGACGGAAAAAATCCTCAGCACGCAGGGATAATCAACAATTTCGCCAATGCGCTTTTGGGCAAGGAAGACTTTTTTGTGGACGGCAGGGAAGGGCTGAACGGCGTGGAGCTGATGAACGCCATCGAGCTTTCCGGCTGGCAGGGCGGGCGCGAGGTGACGCTTCCCGTCGATGAGGAGCTCTATCTGGCGGAGCTGAACAAACGCCGCGCGGCTTCGAGATTAAAGACCGCGGACGACGGCGCGGTTGCCGATACGCAAGGCAGTTACGGGAGCAAGGAAAAATGAGGGCGGCGATCGTCGGGTTGGGCGTCATCGGGCGCGTTCACGCCGAAGTCTTGCACGCGCAGGGCGAAACGCTT
>JAETTR010000448.1 GCA_021768985.1 Bacillota bacterium | reverse complement strand
GTCGTATCGTAAAACCAGTTAAAGTTGAACTGCGAATCGAGCCCTTCGTACAGCGCCGCAATCTTAATGGGATCGCCGTTGAAGTTTTCGCCCACCAGAATGGCGTTCGGATAGCTCGCTTTCAGCTTGGCGTTGAATTCAAGGAAGAAATGCGCGTTCTTCTTTACGTCAAACGAATAGTCGCCGCTCGAAGAAACATCCTTAATAATCTGTCCCGAATGATTTGGATTCTCGTTTTCCATGTAAATGTGCTTCACCGCGTCAAGACGGAAACCGTCGAGTCCGAAGCTCATCCAATACAGTGCAACCTGCAAAATGGCGTCGCGCGTTGCCTGATAATCGAAGTTCAGTTCGGGCATTCCCGAATTGAAGCTCGAATAATAGTAATAGCCGTTGCTGTCCTTAAACCATTGCTTTGCCGCATTTCCCGACTTGGGAACATTGTCCTCGTTCGTCCAATTATAGAAATTGCGGTAGTCGATCACTTTCATCGAGCCGTCGGGCATTTTTACCGTTTCTTTCACGAGCTTCTGCGACTTTTCAAACCACGGATTCGAGGTGGAAGTATGGTTGAGAACAAAGTCCAAAAGCACCTTCATACCCTTTTCGTGCGCTTTATACAAAAGTTCGCGGTAATCGTCGAGCGTGCCGAAACGGGGATCGACCGTGAAATAGTCCTTAATGTCGTAGCCGTGGTAGCTGTTGGACTGTTGGAACGGCGTAAGCCACAACACGTCCACGCCGAGATCGTCGAGATAGTCGAGCTTCGAGATAATGCCTTGAATATCGCCCATGCCGTCGCCGTCGCTGTCGGCAAAGCTCGCCATGAATATCTGATACCCTACGGCGTCGTCTTCCCAACCTTCGACAACCTTTTGTTGCACATATACATTATTATTGCCCTTGTTGGAAACAACGTCGTAACCCGAAATCGCAGATCCCGGCTCCAAACCTTCATACGGATCGAACACCACAAACGATTCGTATTTGGGCGTGCCGTTCTGTGCTTCGCCTT
>JAETTR010000447.1 GCA_021768985.1 Bacillota bacterium | reverse complement strand
GAAATCCGTGTGCACGGGCTTTTCCTGGACGGATTCGTGTTCGATCCCGAAAACGCGGAAGAACCGATTCACACGTTTTTACCGGACACGGTATTCTCCAATGTTACGATGTACGCGCGTTGGAGCGAGATTCGCCATCAGATCACCTTTGTCGCCGACGGTGTAAAGGTAGCGGTACAAAATTACGAAGAGGGAAGTTTGTTAAAGAATTTGCCTGTGGTACCGGAAAAAGTCGGTTATAATGGTAAATGGAACGTTCCTGCGGATTATACCGTAACGGGCGATGCGACGGTTCAAGCGGTTTATACGGCAAATTCCTACGAGATATCCGTTTACAGCGAATATCCGCTTGCGGGCTTCACCGCATGTGAAAAGGGTTATGTGCGCGTGTATACTTACATTTATGATGCCGCGCAAACTGCGGTCGAGCTTCCTACGGATTACAAGGTAGTCGGGAATGATTTTGCGGGCTATTATACCATGCCGAACGGTCTCGGAAACAGATTCGAGCGGATCGACAACGGTGCGATCGGGGTAAGCGAGCTGTATATCTGGTGGAAGGACAACACCGTGTCCGTCACTCTTTACAGCGACGTGCGCTTCGATGGCGCCGTAGGTACGACTGTTAACGGTATATACGTGTACAGTCGCAGAATGGATTTCAATGATGATTACACTTTATCGCTGTTGCCTGCAACCGATAAGTATCAGCATCTCGGTTGGTGGTGTCAGGGCGAGGACGGAAGCATGCGGTTCGTTGAAGACGTGCGTGATTTGAACGGCGCAAGCATCTGGGCGCTTTGGATTCAGAACATTCAAGTGCAGGTGACTTTATTCGAGGAAAAGAGCGCAACGTTCAATATCGGCGGCGTCGTAACGGGCGGCGCGATATACGGAAGCATGGCGTCCAGAAACTTCAAGGGAATCGAAGAAACGCTGACGGGCGTATACCGCATTTACAGCGGAAACGGAAAGTATAACGACAAACTGAAATACGGCGATGCGATTACAATCGGCGA
>JAETTR010000446.1 GCA_021768985.1 Bacillota bacterium | reverse complement strand
CAAGGAACGCCGACTTGCACCGTTCAAAAATCCTGCAATTCAACAATGAGTTGTTGCGGGACATTCCGCACACACGGGAAGATTTCATAGTGATTTTGGCGGAAATAGATTTCTATGAAATGTCTTGCGACACACACCCGGAATATGAGAACAACCGCGCCACGCACGCGGTGGCGAACATTAAACGGGTATATGACGAACGATTGATAAAACACGATTTTCTCTGAAAGGCGGCACGGAATGACGTATCTATTCAGCACCGCCGCCGGGCTGATTGCAGGAATCGCCGCCGTGTTGCTGGTCGAAAAGAGCCGGGAGCGGAAGCGCCGCCGGAAAAAGAGGACCGCCCGAAAGTTTGAGTTTTCAAAGCTGATTCTTTCGGGGGTTCTCTTGACCTATTTTGCCGGGTTCGGCGTGGGGCTTTGGGTCGTTGTCATCGACATTTCACAACTTGGGGTTTTCCTCGCATACGTGGGAACGCCGACGGCAACGGCAATCGGGTTCTATTCGTGGAAAGCAAAGGCGGAAAACGTCGTGAAGATCAAACAGGCACACCCGGAAGAAACGGAGGGAATGCCCGTTGACCTGAACAACATTCAGCCTTGACGGAGGAACAACAATGACGAACGAACAAAAATCTTTCATCGAGCGGGTGGGCAAGCTTGCCGCCGCCGATATGCAGAAAAGCGGCGTGCTTGCGTCCCTGACTATCGCGCAAGCAATCCTTGAAAGCGGCTGGGGAAAATCCGGCCTGACGGTCAAGGCGAACGCCATTTTCGGAATCAAGGCCGGGTCATCGTGGAAAGGCCGGGTTTACAGCGCAAAAACGCAAGAGTGTTACGACGGCGCAACCTTTACGACCGTGACGGCCCTTTTCAGGGCTTACGGAAGCTGGGCGGAGAGCGTCGCCGATCATTCGGCGTTGCTGACCGGGGCCGCGCGGTATAAAGCCGTCATCGGGGAGCGGGACTATAAAACCGCTTGCCGGGCGATCAAGGCCGCGGGATATGCCACGGACCC
>JAETTR010000022.1 GCA_021768985.1 Bacillota bacterium | reverse complement strand
TGCTGTGCGCGTGCGCGCCCCTGATTGTCGAAAAATACGTTTTAAACGAGGAGATATAGTATGAAAATTGCACTCTGTTGCGACCACGGCGGGCTTGCGCTCAAAAACGCCGTCGTAAAATACCTGGAGGAAGCGGGGCACGAAGCGGTCGATTTCGGCACCACGAACGAGTGCTCCTGCGATTACCCCGATTTCGCGCTTGCCGCCGCAGAAGCGGTTGCGCGCGGCGAATGCGAACGGGGGATTTTCGTGTGCACCACGGGGATCGGCATCTCAATCGCCGCCAATAAGGTGCCGGGGATTCGTTGCGCGCTCTGTTCCGAGCCGCTTTCGGCGAAGATGACACGCCTGCACAACGACGCGAACGTGCTCGCTCTGGGTGGCGGATTCGTCGGGGTAAATCTCGCGCGCGAGATCGTGAAGGTATTCCTCGAAACGCCCTTCTCGGCGGAGGCGAAGCACCAACGCCGAATCGACAAAATTTCGGCGATTGAACGGAAGTATTGCAAATAAGGGGCGCCTTATGACGAAAGCGTTAAAAGACAAGTTAATCGAATCGTTGACATCGATCCTGCCGATTGCGCTCATCATCTTTATCCTGTGCACGACGATTACGCCGCTCGGTACGGGAACCTTTTCGCTGTTCTTTATCGGCGTATTTCTGCTGATTATCGGCATGGGTTGTTTTACGCTGGGCGCGGATATGTCCATGCTCGTGATCGGCGAGCGGATCGGTACCGCCATGACGCGTTCGCGCAAGGTCTGGCTGATCGCGCTGTTGTCGTTCGTGATCGGGATTATCGTGACGGTCGCCGAGCCCGATTTACAGATCCTCGCCGAGCAGGTCACCGCGGTTGCGGAAAAGACCGTCCTCGGCAATTACTTACTCATCATCACCGTCGCGGTCGGCGTGGGGATCTTTCTCATGCTCGCCATGCTCCGCATCGTGTTCCGCATTAGGCTTTCCTATCTTCTGATCGGATTCTATGCAATTGCGTTTATTCTGTGCTTCTGTTTCGTGGACAGCGGATTCTGGGCGGTTTCCTTCGACTCGGGCGGCGTAACCACCGGTCCCATGACGGTGCC
This sequence comes from Bacillota bacterium, assembly GCA_021768985.1. Lineage (GTDB taxonomy): Bacteria > Bacillota > Clostridia > Christensenellales > Borkfalkiaceae > Gallimonas. The sequence continues at coordinate 10,354 of JAETTR010000022.1, read as the reverse complement.
GTTTATCATGTCTCTCGGCGTCGGCGTCGCCTCGATCCGAAGCGATAAAAAGGGGCAGGACGACTCCTTCGGTCTCGTCGCGCTCTCGAGCATCGGACCGATTATCGCCGTGCTGATTCTGGGTATCATTTTTAAGATCGAAAGCGTCGAGTACGTCGTGGAGGAGATCACCGTCGTCGAAACGACGCGCGGCGTACTGTTTGCCTATCTCGAAGGATTCGGCGATTACGCGCTCGAAGTCGTGATCGCCATCAGTCCGATCATCGTCTTTTTCGCGCTCTTTCAGCTGATCACCCGTTCCTTTCATAAACGGCAGCTTCTGAAAATCGTGTTCGGATTTTTGTACACGTTCGTGGGGCTCGTCCTCTTTCTGACGGGCGCGAACGTCGGCTTTATGCCCGTCGGTCGGGAAATCGGACGGGAGCTCGCTTCAAGCGATTGGGGCAAGTGGCTGCTCATTCCCGTGGGCATGGTCGTCGGCTACTTCGTCGTCGCCGCCGAGCCTGCGGTGCACGTTTTAAACAAACAGGTGGAGCGCATGTCGGCGGGCGCGATCAGTTCTTCCGCGATGAAGAAGGGGTTGTGCGCGGGCGTGTGCATTGCGATCGGACTCGCCATGACGCGCATTCTGACGGGGATCAACATCATGTGGATTTTAGTGCCGGGCTATCTGCTTGCGCTCGCGCTCACCTTCTTTACGCCGCCCATGTTCACGGGTATCGCGTACGACTCGGGCGGCGTGGCGAGCGGCGCCATGGTGTCGTCGTTCGTGCTTCCCATGGCGATCGGCGCGTGCAACGAGCTGGGCGGAGTCGTGATGACGCAGGCGTTCGGATGCGTGGCGTTCGTTGCGCTCGCGCCGCTTATCTCCATTCAGATTCTCGGTATCAACTATAAGCGGAAAACGAGCAAGATCAAACGGAAATTCCTCTCGATAGAGGATCGAATTCTGGAATACGTGGTGGACTGATATGAAGAAACAGAAACTGAATGAGCGGCGGGAGAAGGAACTCGTAGACAGCGTAAAAACCAGAATCAGATTGGAAAACGAGAAGGCACGCGTCGCAAAGAGCGCAACGCGCTCCAACCGCACGAAGTTACTTGTGAGCATTGTCAACCAGAAGGACGATATCCGGCTGAAAGAGATTCTCGACGACGTTTCCGTGGCGTTAAGCTTTACGTTTGCGGGAACGGGAACGGCGCGTTCCGCCGTGCTCGATTATCTCGGGATCGGCGAAACGGAAAAGGCGGTCGTCTTTTCGCTCTTTCCCGAGAGCGACGAGGACGGCATTATTCGGGCGATCCGCAATGAAATGTCTCTCTATCTTGTCGGTCGGGGGATATCGTTTACGGTTCCGCTCACGGGGGTTTCGGAAATCGTTGCCAACGGACTTTCGTCGGCGGCAACGGGAAAAACGTTAGACGGGAGAAAAATCATGAAAAGCGCAGACAGAAAATATGATTTGATCGTCGCTTCGGTGGAGGTGAATCACGCGGACGAGGCGATGGAAGCGGCGCGCGACGCGGGCGCTGCGGGCGGCACGATCATCCGCGCCCGTAATCTGGACAACGCCAAAGCGGAGCAGTTTATCGGTATTTCCCTGATGGAAGAGCGGGAATTGCTTTTGATTCTCACCAAAAAAGAGGGGAAACTCGCCATTATGGAGGCGCTTACCGAAAAAGTGGGGCTGAAGACGGAAGCGGGCGGGATTATTTTCTCCCTTCCCGTTGACAGAACGGCGGGTATTTCCGCTTCCGACGAAGCGGAACAGTCGGAGAGCACGGGCAACGGTAAGGACGAAGAGAATCATGCCGGATAAGCGCATCATCGCGATCGGCGGCGGGGAGCTGAAAAACCGCGAAACGCTGAAAATAGACGAGTACATTGCGTCGGAGGCAAAAAAGGCGGCGGGCGACCGCCGCGCTTGCGGTCTCTTTCTGCCCACGGCGAGCCACGACTGCATGCCGTATTACAATACCTTTCACAAGGTGTACACGGGGCTGTTCGATATCAAAACGGACGTCGCGTTGACCTGCAATCGGGAGATCGATCCCGAAAAAATGCGGGCGAAGTTTTTGAAAGCGGACTTTATCTACGTCGGCGGCGGAGACACCGTTTTCATGATCCGCCAATGGGAAGAGACGGGTTTGCTGCCGTTGATCCGCGACGCGTACGACCGCGGCGTATTGCTCTGCGGACTCTCCGCGGGCGCGATCTGTTGGTTCGAGGATATGTATTCCGATTCGGTTGTCGAGGGGGAATACAGCATGTATCGCGGATTAGGTTGGATTTCGGGAAAAATTTCTCCGCATTACAATGAAAGAATGCTTGACTTTGACGAAATCGTATTGTATAATAAGTATCGCGCTTGGGGGTTGGAGAACGGTTCCGCGCTGGAGCTTCTGAACGGAAAACCGCTTCGCAGTATTTCGGGCGGCGGGAAAGTTTGGGTTCTCGACGGTACTCAAGGCGATAAGCTCGTAAAAACGGAATTTTCCGTTGCGGAGGAATGAGCCCGCCTCGGTTGCTCAGCCGGGTAAAAATATGAGTATTTTGCGGACGTGGCGAAATTGGCAGACGCGCAGGTTTCAGGTTCCTGTGGGAGACCATGGGGGTTCAAGTCCCTTCGTCCGCACCACACGGGAACTATCCGAACCGGATAGTTCTAAACAATCCCGATGATTTAGTTCATCGGGATATGTTTTTTCCATAAAATTGAAGTAAATCTCTATTTTATCATCCCATAAGATAACTTTCTGAATAAAAGTATGAACCAACAGTTTTGGCTTTTGCCGCAGAGAGTGGGTGATATATTCAACGATTTGCTCCTTTTTGATTTGTGATTCTAATTTATACTGTTCGACTAATATTTTGTTTTCCGTTTCTGCGAGTTGTTCTTCAAGTTCTTCCATGCGTGATTTTGTAGTTTCAGTAAAAATTCCCTGTTCAATCGCTTTCATAATGTTTGAGAGCGATTTTTTGATGGTGTCGCGTTCTGCTGTTAAAATACTCATTATGGATTGATCTTGAATCTTTTTTGCATGAGCACCGAGTACGGCTTCAGCAACCTCATCTATGATTTCTTTGTGGAAAAAAGCTCGTAAGGTTTCGGATATTACAAGGTTTTCCAGTTTATCTTTTTGAACAACTGTCTTTGAGCAAGTATGATATTTTTTCCGTCCCATACATTTATAGTAATGTTTCACCGTGCCGTTCCTTGCCGTACCGCTTTCGCCTTGCAAAGTTTTTCCGCAATAACCGCAAATCGCTTTATCGCGCAATAAATACTCTGTTAGCTTGCTTCGTGAACCGATTTTATTTTTCGTAAGAATTGCTTGCACTCTATCGAATAATGGTTTCGGAACGATAACGTATTTAAAAGTATTTTTGCAAAATCAGTCCGCAGAAAAGTTCAACCTGAACGCCGTACGGCGTTCGGGTTGATTTGAATTAACGGCAGTTGCAACAACCGCAGCATCGACAACAGCAGCAAACACACGGTTCGCAGGGCAGCCGGTAGAAGTATCGCGTGATAATCGGCTTGGGCGGGAGTTGTCTGGGAGTGACGATCGGCGTTTCTCCCGAATAATCGGTTACAATGGAAGTATTGTTGATTGTGTTCATATCAGTTTACCGTTGCGTCGAATTCTACCGTTGTGCTGTCGCCCACGGCAAGATCGGGAAGATCGAAGCCCGTTTGCGGATTGTAAGCAATTCTTTGTCTACGCTTTTCACGTTTGTCATCGCCCGCACGATAATGAATACGGCGACGGGGTTGGAGTTTGAAAAGCCTGTGGCGGGATTTCCCGCGAACGGAAAGAATTCGTAGTCCGCTCTGGCGATATTGAACACGGGGTTGACCGCGGGGATTGCGTTCGCGACCGCTTTGAAGGCAACCGTGACAGACTGTCCTGCGGAAATGCTCGGAATGACGACGGGGAGCGCGCCCGCGTACGGCACGCCGTCCACGGTAACCGAGCCAGCCACCAGCTCCGTTCCGGACGGGAGCAGATCGCTCACCATAACGTTCGTTGCGGTTACCGCGCCCGTGTTTTGCAAAACGAGGGTATAGGCGATTTCTTCGCCTACGTCCGCGAACGTTTTGTCGGCGGACTTCGTGATCGCGATGTTTGCGTCCTTGCTGTCGATTTGCAGGGCGAGCGCGTTCGGAACGTACAGATCGCCGTCGCTCGTAAAGCGGATCACCGCGCTCGACTGGCTCGCGGCGAGTTGATTCGAAACGTCCACGGCGGTGATATCCCAGCCCTGTCGGCATGCGGCGGTGTTCGTTCCCGCAAAGGCGTTTGCGTTGCGCGCGCCGAACATGCCGGAGGTGTCGAGCGTTCCGTTCTCGTTGTTGATCTGCGAAGCGAAGAAATTGTTCTGCGGGTTGTTCGCGCCCGAAAGCGGCGAAAGGGCGGGTACGGTCTGCCCGAACAGCATCCGGTCGCCCGTGAGCACCGCGTCGCCCTCCTGCGCCGATACGAAGATTTTGCCCGTTACGGGCAGGATTTCGGGCGTGAGGAAGTTTGAAACGGTGATCGTCGTGCCCGCGGGGAACGTTCCGACCTGCAAAGAGGGATCGAGGCTCGTGAACGCGCCGATCGAACCTTCCGTGCCGGGCGCGTTCTGGTTGGGCGCCTTACTCAATCCATGCGGTTTTTTCCGAACGAAAAAACCGCCCGCAAAGCGGGCGGAAATCGATTCGGATTTCAGATCAGCGTTTCGTATTCCGCGTACAGTTCGTCGGACTCGGCGTGCAGCTCGTTCAGCCGCGCCGTAATCTTCTGTACGGCAAGATAATCGGCGGCGCGCGCGGCGAGTTCGCCGTTCAGCGTTTCTTCCTCCGCTTCGAGCGCTTCGAGCCGCGTTTCGATTTCTCTGATGCGGGCGTTGCGTTTCGCTTCCCGCGCGCGGTCCTCCTTCGAGCGGTAACCGCCGTCCGTTTTCTCGCGCGTATCTCCGTGCTTTACTACGGGTTCGCGGGCGGGTGCGGCGGAGTTTTTTCTCGACTCCAGAAATTCCGCGTAGCTTCCCGCATAGCTTACGAGCTTTCCGTCCTCGATCATCACGATCCGGTTTGCGATCGATTCCACGAATCTGCGGTCGTGGGAGACGAACAGGATCGTGCCGTCGAACGCGGCGAGCGCCTCTTCGAGCGCTTCCCGCGCGGGCAGATCGAGGTGGTTGGTCGGCTCGTCGAGGAAGAGTACGTTGCCGCGCCGCGCTTCGAGCAGGGAGATTTCGAGCTTGGCTTTCAGTCCGCCCGAAAGCTCCTTGACTTTTTTGTTCACGTCCCCGGCATCGAGTCCCGCCTGCGCGAGGAGCTTCCGCGCGTCCGTTTGCGACATCAGCGCGTGCTTGCCCCAGAACGCGTCGAGCGCGCGTTCTTCGGGATCGAGGTCGGCGTTTTCCTGATCGTAATAGGCGATCTTTACAAATCTGCCGAATTGCACGGTCGGTTTTTTGGAGAGCAGATATTTTAAAAGGGTGCTTTTGCCAGTGCCGTTATCCCCGAGCAGGGCGCATTTTTCCCCGCGCATCAACGTAAATTCCGCGTCCCTGATCAGCGTTTTTCCGCCCGCGGTCAAATCGAACCGATCGGCGTGCAACACCCGTTCGTAGGGCTTTTCGTCATAGGAAAAAACAAAGCGGGGCGGCGGGGGAGGGAGAACCGGCTTTTCGAGCACGTCCATACGGTCGAGCTGTTTCACGCGGCTCTGCGCGCTTTTCGCCGTTGTCGCCCGCACGATGTTGCGCGCTACGTAGTCCTGCAAACGGGCGATCTCCTCCTGCTGTTTTTCGTATTCCCGTTCGAGCCGCAGTACGCGCTCCGCCTTTAAGATTTTATATTTGGCGTAGTTGCCCGCGTAGGAGAGCACCTTTCCCTGTTCGAGTTCGAGGGTGCGCGTCGTAAGCCGGTCGAGGAAATAGCGGTCGTGCGATACGACGAGCAGTGCGCCGCGGTAGCCCGTGAGATAGTCCTCGAGCCAGAACAGCGTTTTCAGATCGAGGTGGTTGGTCGGTTCGTCGAGCACGAGCAGATCGGGCTCTTCGAGGAGCAGACGGCAAAGCTTCAAGCGGGTCTTTTCTCCGCCGCTCATGGTGTTCACGGGCTGATCGTACGCGTTCCGGAAACCCATGCCGCCCAGCACCGTTTTGATGCGCACTTCGAAGTGGTAACTGTCGCGCGCGGAAATGCGCTTATGCAGGCTTTCGCACCGCGCCGAGAGCACGCGCAGTTCCTCCTCGTCGGCGGACGCCATTTTCGTTTCGGTTTCGCGCAGTTTTGCGATCAACTCTTCGTCCTCGTGGAATATTTCGCGCATGGCTTCGTATACGGTGAAGTCGCCGTCGAACCCGCCGTTTTGTTCGAGGTATCCTATTTTCGCGCCGTTTTTTCGGAACACCTCGCCCGAATCGGGGGCGAGCTTCCCGAGTAAAAGATTCAGGTTGGTGGTTTTTCCCTCGCCGTTTCCGCCGATAAACCCGACTCGTTCGTTTTCGTGCACGGCAAAAGAAACGCCCGTGCAGACGGGGGCGTCGGTATATCCGAAGGTAACGTTTTCCAGACTGACGAGCATAACTTTTCCTCGCAAAGTGCAAATTAACGGTATGAAGAATAAAACGTTGAAACAGGTGCGCAAGATCGAAGAACGGCTGAAATACGCCGATCCCGTAGAGAGCGCGAAGCTCACGCAGGAGCTCGTGCGCTTAAAAAGCTTTTTTATGTTCGAATGAACATGCGTGCATATCGAATCTTTAAATTAAATAACCGCGCGTTGCAAAATCGCACTTTTGCATAAGCGCACTCAATTTGGCGTATGCTTACGCCTTACTGACTTGAGATGAAACGGTTTCGCGCTCCCGTTACTCAATCGAAGGGTCACGGTTACAAGCTCACGGCATTTCTTTTTTCGAAAAGAAATGCGTGAATTTACCAATCCCATTTCGGAATAAAGCTCTCTTCGGCGCAGTCTTTTTCCTGCGTAAATATGCGGGAAAAACCGAGCGAGAGCGCGTAATCGAGCACGCGGCGGTACTCCCGCGCGGTGACTCTTCTTTTCAGCTCGGGAAATTCCGCGACGTTTCCCATCGGCGTATACTGTCTCATCAGCGAGAGGGGAACGGGCTCGGGCAGCGTTTCTTTTAAAAAATCCAATACGCGCAGGGAGTCGGTGGTGCACGCGGGCATGACGAGATGCCGTACGATGGCACCCGTCAGCATCTTTCCGTCCTCGCGGTAAGCAACGGGCGTTTGCACCATCACGGCGACCGCTTCGCTCGCGTATTGGAAGTAATCCCGCCGACCCGTGTAGCGTTCCGAGATGTCGGGGGAGAAAAATTTCAAATCGGGCAACCAGATATCAATGAAGGGGGCGATTCGTTCGATCGCCTCTTTTTTTGCGTATCCGCTCGAATTGTACACGGCGGGGATCGCGGGTTTGTAAATTGCGAGCGCCTCGGCAACGAGATCGGATACGTGGTCCGGCGTTACGAGGTTGATGTTTTCCGCACCCGCTTCCTCGAGTTCGCGGAAGATATCCGCAAGCTCGCGCGGGGTGATCTTCTTGCCGCGTTCCGCGCGGGAGAGCTCGTAATTCTGGCAGAACACGCATTTTAAGGCGCACCCGCCGAAGAACACGGTGCCGCTACCGTTCCGAAAGGAAACAGGCGGTTCCTCGTAAGGGTGGAGATAGTACTTTGCCACCGTAAGCCCCTGCGTGCCGCACCTGCCCGCCCGTTTGGTTCTGTCCGCCCCGCAAGCCACGGGGCACAGCGTACATTGCATAGCCCGATTATATCACCTTTTCGAATAAAATGCAATCCGATTCTCCGCCGTTTCGGTTGACAATTTCACGGGTACGTACTATAATAACAGCTGGATTAAGAGGATTTACGGAATGAAACGATTTTTTACAAGCGAGAGCGTGACGGAAGGGCACCCCGATAAAGTGTGCGACCGCATTGCCGACGAGATTTTGGACGAACTGTTGCGCAAAAACGAGCGGGCGCGTTCCGCGGTGGAGTGTTGCGCGGCGTATAACACGTTGCTGATTACGGGCGAAGTGTCGGGCGCGGAAGCCGATTACGAAAAGATCGCGCGCAAAACGATTCGCGAAATCGGTTACGACTTCGGGGAATTTTCTTTCGACCGTTGCCGGATCATCGAGCTCGTGCACGGACAGTCGGCGGACATCGCGCTCGGCGTGGACGCCTCGCGCGAGAAAAAGGCGGGCGGGGAAGAGAACGATGAAATCGGCGCGGGCGATCAGGGCATCATGTTCGGCTATGCCTGCCGCGAAACGGAAGAGCTGATGCCGCTTCCCATCGTGCTCGCCCACAAGCTTGCGGAGCGGCTCACCCGCGTGCGCAAAGAGGGGATTTTGGATTATCTCCGTCCGGACGGAAAGACGCAGGTCACCGTGGAATACGAAGGGAAAACGCCCGTCCGCGTGGATACCATCGTCGTTTCCGCCCAGCACGCCGAGCACGTTTCGCAGGAGCAGATCGCGCGGGATATCAGAAAGTTCGTCGTGGAGGCGGTCGTTCCCGCGGACTTGCTCGATCGCGATACGAAATATTTCATCAACCCCACGGGCAAATTCGTCATCGGCGGCCCTGAGGGCGATTCCGGACTCACGGGCAGAAAAATCGTGGTGGACACGTACGGCGGGCGTTGCGCGCACGGCGGCGGATCGTTCGCGGGCAAGGACGCGACGAAGGTGGACCGCAGCGCGACTTATATGGCGCGCTATATCTGCAAGAACTTCGTGGCGGCGGGGCTCGCCGATGAAATGGAATTACAGCTCGCCTACGCGATCGGCGTGGCGCACCCCGTTTCGGTCTTCGTCGATACGTTCGGAACGGGCAGGATTTCCGACGATAAGCTTGCGGAAATCGTAAACAAGGAATTCGATCTCCGTCCGGCGGCGATTATCAAAAAGCTCGGGCTTCGCAAACCCGTGTTTGCGGAAACGGCGGCGTACGGGCATTTCGGCAGAGCGGGATTTTCCTGGGAAGAGACCGACCGCGCGGAAGATCTGAAAAAATATTTATAGGGATGCAGAATATGAAGAAAAAGGAAGAGGGAGGTGTCGTTCGCAAGGGCGGACTCCGCAAAAGCGTTGCGAGAGAGATTTCGTACATCGCGCTTTCGGTGGCGTTGATCACCGTGGGCGCCTGGATCGCGATTCCCGTGGGGAATGTGCCCTTCACCCTGCAAACGTTGATGGTGGCGCTGATCGGCGGGGTCATGGGCTGGAAACGCGGCGTTGCGACGCTGTTCGTATACGTGCTGATGGGAATGATCGGGATCCCCGTGTTCTCGAAATTTCAGGCGGGCGTCGGCGTGCTGTTCGGCGCGACGGGCGGTTATATTTTCGGGTTTTTCTTTCTCGTGCTCGTGCCGGCGTTCTGCAAGTATCTCCCCGTCAAAAACAAGTGGGCGCGCGCGTCGGTCTTTTTCGCCGCAAGCGTGATCGGCGAAGCAGTATGCTATTTCTTCGGCACGATCTGGTTTGTCAACGTGTACCACTGTACGGTCGGTTACGCGATGGCGATATGCGTCGTTCCGTTTATCGTGCCCGATCTGATCAAATTCGTGCTTTCCTCGGCGCTCACCGTGCGGTTGGAAAAGTACGTAAAATAAGAATCAGACAGAGCAAAAGAGCCTTCCATAGGAGGGCTTTTTTTGATTTCACGATAATTTCACAAACCGGATACGATGATTTCCGATTAAATCGGTATGATTATGTTTATAAGTTAATTATATAATAGGTAACGATATTTCGAAGAAGGGAACAAGATGATTAAGCTGTTAAAGTATTTGAAAGCAAAAGATTGGCTTTTTGCGCTTTTCAGCGTGGGGCTCATCGTGACGCAGGTGTGGCTGGAAATCAAGATTCCCGACTACACCGCGGCGATCACGGTAATTCTCAACAGCGGAAGCGGAAAAATGGCGGACATCTGGGTGAACGGCGGGTGGATGCTTGCGTGCGCGTTCGGCTCGGTGGCGTGTTCGGTGGTGACGAGCTGGTTCATTGCGCAGATCGCGGCGAACTTTTCGGCGCGCTTGCGCGAAGAACTGTATTGCAAGGTGCAGTCGTTCTCTCTGGAAGAGATCAACAAATTCAGCACCGCCTCTCTGATCACCCGTTCCACGAACGACGTGCAGCAGGTGCAGTTCCTCGTCGCTATGGGACTCCAGATGATGATCAAGGCGCCCGTCACTGCGGTCTGGGCGATTTCCGTAATCGCGGGAAAGGAATGGCAGTGGTCGGTGGCGACGGCGGTTGCGGTCGCCGTCATGCTCGTCAGCATTGTAATCATCATGATGCTCGTCGTGAACAA
>JAETTR010000445.1 GCA_021768985.1 Bacillota bacterium | reverse complement strand
CGAATCGCTTAACGTTGCGGGCAGTACGGAAACAATAAACCAAAACGCATTTAACGGTCTGGACTTGAAAACAGCCACGTTTAACGACGTGGGAACAATCGGCACGTATGCTTTTTCCGATTGTTACAATCTCGAAACCGTTACGTTCGGCAATGTGAATACGATAGACGAATACGCGTTTAAAAATTCGAGAATGAAAAGCGCGAATTTCGGAACGGTCGGAACGATCGGCGCAAACGCATTTGCGCGGTGCGGCGCGCTTAATACCGTGTATTTGGCGCAAGGCGACAATCTTGTTATCGGCAATAATGCGTTTGACACGAGCGGACTATCTTCGTTTGTTTACGGCGGAAGGATAAGTTCCATAGGCGATTATGCGTTTAATAGATGTTCGAATCTGACCAAAGTCGAGTTAGGCGCAGTAGGCGTTATAGGCGCAAACGCTTTTACGGGATGTTCGTCGCTCATGTCCGTCGCATTTACGGGAAACGTCGATGATATAGGCGAGAGCGAGTTTGCAAACACGCCCGTTAATACGCTCGATTTCGGCGGAAATATAGGGCGTATTCGATCGTATGCTTTTAACCGTACAAGCGTTCAATCATTGGTCTTTGCAAACGACGTCGGCACGATAGACGGTTATGCTTTTCAATATTGCGTTGCGCTTAAACGCGTGGAGTTTAAAGGCGCGCTCGCGTCGCTCGGCGACGGAGTTTTTTCCGGCTGCAATGGGTTAAATTCCGTTGTTTTGCCGCGCGGTCTGCGCGCGATTGCGGCATATACGTTTGACGGTTGCTCGTCGATCGAAGAGATTATCGTGCCGCAAGACGTTGTCGAGATCGGCAACTTGGCGTTCGCCAACTGTTATAATTTGCACAGAGTGGAATTGCCCGCGTCTTTAAGTCGCGTCGTTTCGGGTGCGTTTAGCGGTAGCGATTATATATTCGCGGTGTACAATCAAAGCGCGCTTGAATTGTCTGGCGATATGTTCGGCGACGTGCTTGTCGTTTCTTCTGACAGAAGTAAA
>JAETTR010000444.1 GCA_021768985.1 Bacillota bacterium | reverse complement strand
AGATAATGAGAACGGGAGAAGGAAAGATGAACGACAGTAAAACGGTAATCGCCGACAACATAATCCGGATCAAGTCGATGCGGGCGGTCACGTTGAGCGGGCTGTCCGATCTGACGGGGATCGGGCTTGCGACTTTAAAATCGTGGAGTCGGTGCAAATCCTATCCGCGGCTGAAAACGTTGGACGCGTTTTGCGACGGTCTGCAGATACATACTTCCGATATGCTGGAAGAGGGCACGCGGTTTTCGACGCCCTATACGGAGAAAAACGATTCGCATCGGCGGTTTTTCGTCAATTTCATCGACCGTTGCAACGCGCTTCAATTGATAAACGACGCGGAGAAGCTGGCGTTTTTCAACGACGACGCGCTGAACGACGGGGAAACCGACCGCGACGTGGTTTCGTCGGACGCGCTGTCGTCCTATCGGAGAAGGACGAACGGCAGACAGATTCCGATAAAAAAGCTGGATTTCATGGCCGATCGGTTCGGGATAAAAAGCTTTACGCTATTGAGATAAAAGGAGGAAAGAAATGGATCAGAACGAAATCAACGAGGAGATCAGAGAAAAAATCAAAGACGCGATTCAAGCGATACAGAATACGGAAAACGTCGTAAGCGTGAATTGCACGCACACCTATAATTTTAAGGGGCGGAAGTCCGCTGAAATCGCGGCGCGCATTATGGGCAAGCTCGCCGAAAAGAACGCCGTTGTTTGCGATCCGTTTTTCGGGTCGAACGCGTTCGGGTTGGCGGCGGCTCTGAACGGGCTGAAATTTATCGGCAGCGAATTGGACAATTATACCTATGACGTGACGAGAGTGTTGTTTACCAAGATCGATCGGTCGGTGTTTGCAAAGTATTATCGGCAGATCAAGGATACGTGCCGTTCGCCCGTCATGGAATTATACGCAACGCAGTGTTGCGGCGTCAAGAATTATATCAGCAAATTGCACTTCGATCCCGAGGGGGAGAACGGGTTCGACTGCCCCGAATACTATCATCCCACTCCCCATCGCGATATCGAAAACGA
>JAETTR010000443.1 GCA_021768985.1 Bacillota bacterium | reverse complement strand
GTGGAAGAAAGCGCAGAACATCAACGCGAAAACACAGGTTCTTTGCTGGCCTTTGGTGAAGCTGGGGGACCGTGTTTTTCATTTGTCCGTTCAGGCCGCGGGCCGAATGGGGTTGACCGATTCGGACAACGGCGGTTGCCCGGCGGAATCCCCGTCGAACAAGCTTTTGCAGATGGACAGCGCCGTTCTTGCCGACGGTACGGTGATTCTGCTTGACTTGCAGAATGCCAACTACCTGAACAGCAACGGCGTTGTGACCGCCCTTAACTTTATCGGCGGTTATGTGCTTTGGGGCAATGAAACCGCCTGTTTCCCCGCCGACACGGACGTAAAGAATTACTTTATTGCCGTGTCCCGTATGTTTGGCTGGGTTGCAAATTCCCTGATCTTGACATATTGGAGCAAGGTTGACAAGAAGATGACCCGGCGACTGATCGACAGCATTGTTGATTCCGTGAATATTTGGCTGAACGGCCTTGTCGCGGAAGAGCAGTTGCTGGGCGGACGCGTCGAGTTCAGGGAGGACGAAAACAGCACGACCGCGCTTATGGCGGGCAAGGCCGTTTTCCATGTGTTCTTGACCCCGCCCAGCCCGGCGAAAGAACTTAATTTCGTGCTGGAGTACGACGCGGAGTACGTCGCCGCGGCGCTGACGGCGTAAAGGAGGGTACAGACAATGAAAGTTGATAACGGTACAACTAACTTTGCCGTATATGAGGACGCAACCGAATTTTACGGCATGGCGGAAGTTACGCTTCCCGAAATCTCGCAGATTGCGGAAGAGGTCAAGGGCGCGGGCATTTCCGGCGCGTTCAACGGCGCGTTCGTGGGCCACATCGAAGCTATGACGCTGACCCTGAATTTCCGTTCCGTGACCGCCGACGCGATCAAGCTTGCGGAGCCGCGGAATCACCAGCTTGACCTCCGCGCCGCCCAGCAGTATTGGGACAACACCGCGGGCAAGTTCGTTCAGCAGGCCGTCAAACACGTTTTGATCGTCACGCCGACGAAGTTTGCCCCCGGCAAGCTTGC
>JAETTR010000442.1 GCA_021768985.1 Bacillota bacterium | reverse complement strand
GCGCGAAAGCCCCCAATCGATCACGTTTTCAAGGAAGTTGCCCATGCGCCCTTCCTTAATGGTATCGGGCATCCAGTTCACCGAACGGTTGGCGGCGATCAACCGATCCTTTACCGCCGTCGTCTTGATAAACCAGCTTGCGCGCGCGTAGTACATAAGCGGCGTATCGCACCGCCAGCAATGGGGATAATCGTGCTCGAACGGCAACGCTTTGAAGAGCTTGCCCTGCGCTTTTAACAGATCGAGCACGACCTTGTCCGCTTTTTTCATGAACAGCCCGTCAAGATCGGGGCAACGGGAATCGAACTTCCCCTGTTCGTTGACGAGACAGAGCACGGGCAAACCGTAATTTCTGCCCACGTTGTAGTCGTCCTGTCCGAACGCGGGCGCAATATGCACCACGCCCGTACCGTCGGTGAGCGTGACGTAGTTGTCGCAAACGACTTCGTACACGCGTTTCCATTCGCCCTTCGTTGCGTTCAGCGTTTCCTCCGCATACGGGAACAGCGGCTCGTAAGGCGTGCCCTCGTACTCCTTTCCCGTCTTTCTTCCGACGAGCGTATACTCTTCGAAGAAATTCTTTACGAGCGCTTCCGCAAGGATATAGCGCGCACCGTCCGCCTCGATCTCCACGTAGTCCTCGTTCGGGTTCATACACAGCGCCACGTTGGAGGGCAACGTCCAGGGGGTCGTCGTCCAGGCGAGGATATAGGTGTTCTCCTTCCCCTTTACCTTAAACCGCGCGACGGCGGAAGTCTCCTTGACGAGCTTATACCCCTGCGCCACTTCGTGCGAGGAAATCGCCGTACCGCAACGCGGGCAATACGGCACGATTTTGTGTCCTTTATAGAGCAAGCCCTTCTTGTGGATTTCTTTCAGCGCCCACCACTCCGATTCGATATAATCGTCGTGATAGGTCACGTAAGGGTTCTCCATATCCACCCAAGACCCTACGCGGTCGCTCATCTTCTCCCACTCGCTCTGATATTTCCAGACCGACTGCTTGCACTGCTTGATAAAGGGCTCGATCCCG
>JAETTR010000441.1 GCA_021768985.1 Bacillota bacterium | reverse complement strand
TTCGACATGATCGACGTAATGCCCGCGAATATGTCCTTGATTCGGGCGAATTTGGAGGTCATGCTGGACACCAGCGCCCGCCCCCAGCAAACCCGGTTGCGGGACGCGCTGAACACCATTGCGGCGGAAAGCTTTTATGATTTCTGCATTATCGACAACGCCCCCGATATAAACATTTCGACGATCAACGCCCTTGTCGCTTCCGACGACGTGATTATTCCGATCAAGATTGACAAATACGCCTTTGACGGGCTGGAAGAACTGAAAGAGCAGATCGAGGACACCCGCGCAGACTGGAACCCCCGCTTGCGGCTGGCCGGTTGCCTGATTACGTGCTTTCAGCGGACGGACGCAGACCGGCAGGGGGAAGAGTGGTTGCGGAGCCAGCCGGAATACCCGGTTTTCGACACGCACATTCGCTATTCCGAAAAGGTGGCGGAAAGCACGTTTTCGGAATCCCCCATTGCGGAATACAGCCGCCGGAGCGGGGCCGCTATGGACTATATCGCATTTGTGCGGGAATATCTGGACCGCGGGAAGAAATAGAGGACCGCGGGAATGAACTGCAATCGCTGTAAAAACCTGAATATGACGGAAGAACAGCAAAAAAGGCTGGGGACAAAAGAACCGCATATTTGCTTGAAGTACGGGCGGCGGGTTTTTCACAGATCAAGCAAACCGGGATTTCACGAAATGATATATCCGTGTCGGGAGTGCGAACAAGAAAAGAACTTGTCCGATTCGGACAGAAAGGGGCGTACATAGTGGGAAAGTTTAATCTGAATCAGATTTTGAACGACGCTTCAAAACGGGCCGCGCCCGGCGGCGGAGGGCAGACCGCCCCCGCCAGCCGCGCGGCGGCGATTGAGCGGTTAAGCGTCTTTGACCTTGTGCCGTCGGAAGATAACTTCTATTCGATGAACGACATTGAAGAACTGAAAAGCAAGATCGAACTTGCCGGGAAAGTGCTTCAAAACTTCATCGTCGTTCCGCTGGGCGGCGGGAAATACAAGGTCATTTCGGGACACCGCCG
>JAETTR010000440.1 GCA_021768985.1 Bacillota bacterium | reverse complement strand
TTGGTCGATTGCTTCCTGCGTAGGAAAGGTATTCAAATAGTTGTTCGGTTTTTCCGCCGTGGGTTTGTCCGCATACTCGTATGTACCCGCGCAAGTGCAAATCGCAATATGATCGGGCGTAATTTTTTCGAGCAAAACCTCGTTGGAAGAAGTCGAAGAGCCGTGATGTCCGCCTTTATAAAGCACGCAATGCGGCAAATTCGGATTATTCTTTACGAGAGAATTTTCCCCCGCTTTTTCCAGATCCCCCGTAAAAAGATAATGATAAGCTTCCGTTCCGATTTTTTGCGTCAGCAACATGCACACCGAATGATTGTTCTCGCTCCCCACTTTCTCATAATATTCCTGATAGAGAATATTCATAGAGATCGTTTGTGCCTCGTCCAGATAGTAAGTCGCCGAAGCGCCGTTGAGCCCCTTCGTGCATTCCAACGCCGTATATACTTTCGTTCCTCGCGCCTTACAATATTCCGTTGCCGCCACATAGTTTTGATAGATTTGACTTTCCGTTTTATGCTGTGCAAACTGAATAATCGTTCCGATTTCATAGCGGTACAGAAAGCCCGTACGGGAAGAGCCGCTCTCCTGCCCCACCAAGCCTGCGATATGATCTTCGTGCGCGTGCGTTGCAATTACATATTCCAACTTTCCGTCGGTACAATAAGTCGATACATAATCAACCATTTCTTTTGTCGGCGCACTGTCTTTTTTTGCGCCCGCATCAATTAAAACTTCCGTATTCCCCGATTTAATTAAGACGCAATCGCCCACGTTCTCAATTCCAAGTTCCAGAAAATGAATGGACAGATCGGCGGAATCGATCTCCGCGACGTTGCCGATGCCCGCAGAAGGACGGTCGCCCTGTTTCTTATAGACGAAGAAATACCAGATTACCGCGGCGACGATCGCAATCACAAGCAAGACGCACACGACGGCGATAAACGCTTTCGGGTGTTTTTTTGCCGCCTTCTTAACTTCCCGTTTCGCCGTGTTTACCGCCTTTTTCGACGGTTGATTGGATTTCTTTCCGCTGTTCTT
>JAETTR010000439.1 GCA_021768985.1 Bacillota bacterium | reverse complement strand
CTTACATATGTTAAAGTAATCGTCTTTTTGCCGAGATCTTCGGGAAGAACGGGAACGTTCGTTCCCTTCGTCCCGCCGAAGAAGTCACCCTGTCTGCCCAAGCTTTCTACACCTTGATCCAGCTTCTTGCAGGCATAAAATCTTCCGCCGTCGTTTGCAAGGAATAATCCCAGCGAGAACGCGCTGTCCGCGAGATTCTCGCTACCGTCGTGCAGAGCAAGCCCGTATTTCCAATTCCCGTCTTTGTTGCCCGTGTTTGCCGAATACAAAAGCTCTGCGCGGAACACAAACTCTTCCTGCGCCCCCGCCTTAAATCCGGGGAAATTGATCCGCGCGTTTCCGCTTGCGGAAGTTCCGAAAGACTGGTTGTACGCCTTGTTCTCCCAATCGTAGACGTTCGTATTGTTGCCGTTTCCGCGCGCCGCGAACATCGTAAATTTTAATTCGGGCGCAGGAGCGTCTGCATTCACCGCGAAGTTTTCGACGGATTTTGCCGCATACGCGGGGTGCGTCGCGGTGACGGTATACGTGCCGTAGGGGACTTCCGCCGTCCAACTGCCGTCTGCCATAACGGTCGCGTCGTAAATTCCCACTTTCACGGTCGCGCCCGTAAAATCGGTACCGTCCGTCAGTGCGGCGTCGAAACTCAACCGTCCGCTCAACGTGCGGGTCGGGGGAGCGGGTTCGTTGACGGTAACGTGTAATTCGGCGTTGCGCTTGATGTTGTACCCCGCATAGGAGACGACCGCTTCCACGGTAAACGCGCCCGCCGCCGTCGTGGTAATTTCTCCGTTTTCCAAAGTCGCGCCTGCCGTATCGTCTTTGACCGAATAAGATACGACAGTCGTAATATCCGAAAACTCATACCCCGAAATTTGCGGCGTATAGGTTACGCCTACCGTTGCCGTTACCGACGAATCGAATACGGGATTGAGCGCGGCGATTCCTTTCAGCGTCTCCATAACGGTCTCCGCCGCCGTCAGCTTTTCGTAATTTCCGATTTTTGATCGTTCGTCCGCATTCAGCGCATCATACAGCGTA
>JAETTR010000438.1 GCA_021768985.1 Bacillota bacterium | reverse complement strand
TTTGTGGCAATGCTGAAATTCGGTATATTCCGGCTGCTGCCCGCCGCTGTGCAAGTCTGCCGCACGATCGCATACAAAATGTTTTGCGTCGTGTCCTTCGTGATGATCTGATTTGTCAAAATGCGCTTTCCGATCCACGAAAGAAGGAACTTGCCTTGAACCTCGATTTCCTCCAGCCCCTGCGAATTCTTCGTGATGTGAATATACTTTATTTCCGCTGCTTCCTTTCCGCCGCGCTTGATGATGATATTATTCTTCACAAGCAAGGCGGCGTGTTCTTCGGTGAAGGGGACAAGCAATTTGAATTCGCCGCAACTCCAATAGCGCCGCGTCCAGATCAGCGAAGATATTTTTTCGACAATCCCTTGAAGCGTCATTGTCCGATTGTAGACGTATAATTCCATGCTACACCCCCAAATACAAGTTATTGTGATATATAGATACTTCGAGATTTTCCGCGTTCGTATCCGCCGAATACCGGAAGAGATTGTCGCCCACGGCGATCTGCAAGTATGAACTGTCAACGTCGAGATAACGGAAAGCGTCTGTCGTTACGCCGCCGCGTTTCAGCTTCACCGCTTTTTCACCGTATCCGGTGGAAACGGTTAAAACGTCGCCCGCTACAAGCGAAATGTTCAGCTTTATAAATTCCTGCGTGTCAACATTCAGAAGAACCGGATTTTTCACAACGCCCAGCGCGCGGAACTCGATCCGGATACCGCTTTTCACGTCGCCGGAATTGAACACGTTTACGATCAGCGACGGCTGGCGATAGCCGATTTCCCAGCCTTCCGCAAGCTCTAACCCGTCTGGAACAGGGAATTCAAAGCCGCCGATCCACGTTGCTATATCCTCGCGCGTTTCTGCTTCTTCCCGCCAAAATGGATTAAGGCAAGACAGATTGACGGCGAATTCCTCGAAAATCGGCTTCCGCGTGAAGATCGGCGCGTCGTTTATCTTGCACCCGATAACCCGTTTAAGGTCGCCGAACTCATACGTCAACGTCGCTTCGTACTGCGGATTTAGTATCCTGTTCATGTTCC
>JAETTR010000437.1 GCA_021768985.1 Bacillota bacterium | reverse complement strand
TTGACCGAAAAGGAACAAAAATGATATAATTTTATAATCTATTTTGTCTACGGAGATGGGATCATGCATATCAGAGAAACGCTGAAAATGAATGAAAAAGGTCATCTTGAAATCGGCGGCGCGGATTGTACCGATCTTGTTTGGGAATTCGGAACGCCGCTCTACGTTTACGACGAGGCGTATATCCGCAAAATGATGCGCGTTTATTGCGAAACCTTTGAGGAAGAGTATGGCGGAAACGGTACGGTGTTGTATGCTTCCAAAGCGTTTTCTTGCGCCGCAATTTATGCGATCGCGCGGCAAGAGAAGATCGGAATCGACGTTGTTTCGGGCGGAGAGCTTTATACGGCGATGACGGCGGGATTTCCTGCGGATAAGATTTGCATGCACGGAAACAATAAGTTGCCGCGCGAAATTTCTTACGCGCTGGCTTGCGGGGTCGGTATGATTGTCGTCGACGCTTACAGCGAGGCTGACATGATTGATGCCGAAGCGGAACGGCGCGGAATCGTGCAACCCGTTCTGATTCGCGTGAATCCCGGTGTGGAAGCACATACGCACGCTTACGTGCAGACGGCTACGCCCGATTCGAAATTCGGTTTTTCGATTGCGGACGGTACGGCGGAGCAAATCGCTTCGTATGTTCTTTCCAAAAAGAATCTTCGTTTGAAGGGCTTCCATTGCCATATCGGATCGCAGATTTTCGAAAAGGAATCTTTTGTGATTGCGGCGGAAAAATTGCTTGATTTTGTCGCGGAGCTGAAACGAAAGACGGGTTACGAGACGGAAACGATCAATATGGGAGGCGGATTCGGGATCTGGTATACCGACGAGGACCCGCAGATCTCTGCGGAAGGGTATCGCGGTTATCTCCGTGCCTTGCTCGATACGGTTAAATTCAGATGCGCCGCCTATGGCTTGAGCTTACCGCACGTCTGTATCGAACCCGGTCGTTCGATCGTCGGCGAAGCGGGGATTACTCTGTATACCGTCGGCGCGATAAAAGAAATTCCCGGAATCAGAAAGTATCTTGCCGTGGACGG
>JAETTR010000436.1 GCA_021768985.1 Bacillota bacterium | reverse complement strand
TACGGGAACGGTGCAGGGAACATTCGAAGTATCGGCAAAAATCAAGTTTTCAGATTCTTATTTCTGGCCTTCGTTTAAGAGTAATTCGTATTATACGCAGGCAATGAATTATTCGGCTTTTGGGGGAACGAAAACGCCGAAAACGGACGGCTGGGCGTTGACCCTTTCGACAACGGACGGTTCCTCGGGTAATTTCAGGCTGACGGATAGCCGCGATTTCTTTACGTTAAATGCCGGTGGTGATCTTCAAGGATTTTGCGACCGCATGAATACCGCACTGTATCAGTCAACCAACAGTTGGACGACTTCTTCTTCGGCTTCAATGGGCAGTGTAACGTTCACTATCGTAAATAAATACGTCGATTCAAAAGGCACGGTACATTTCACCGAAAGTAAAACTTCACAGGCGTTAATTAAAGTAATCAACATGAGTGCGATTTCGATATCGGTATCGAGTCTTGCGTTCCCCGACGGCACGGCGATTTACGGTTAAGGACAGGTGAAGAGCATGAAGAAAGCGAAATTCAAAGTATTACTCGCGGCGATCTTCATGTTTGCGTTGCTGGCGGCGGGAATGATTTCCCCCGCCTGTTTCCCCGCAAGCGCGGAGAACGTTGCCTATTCCGCCGTAATCGACGATCTGAAAAAAGACCCTGCGTTCCGTTCGGCAGATTATCCCGCAAATAATGCGGATTATTCGCTGAATGTAATTCAAATCGCAGAAAGCGTAGATAACGAGCTCTACGTGTACGTGTATCAGCCGAGCGCGGGCGAAAAACAGCTTTCCGCTACCTCGATCAATCTTTCGAGATACGACGGCGATAACACGAGTTTTCGCAATTATAAGTTGAATCTTTTAAATCGCGAAGGCGTTTTCGGGAAATACGTGGTTACCGATTTCAAAGTTCAACAATCTGCGGATACGCGCATTTACAATATTCCTTCGATTTTCCGCGCATGGGATAATACGATCGACAAAACCGCCCAAGGCGGCAACACGGTTTCGGAAGTGCCATACGAAGTCGCGAAATGCTATGCGGCGAAAAC
>JAETTR010000435.1 GCA_021768985.1 Bacillota bacterium | reverse complement strand
TTGATATTCGTAACGGTGAGCCCGCTCCCGCTGTTGACGGAAGTCGCGGCGGTGCAATCCGTCGTTGCTACGCCGACCGCGTTTACAATCCCGTAATTTGCCAGAACCGTGGGCGTAAGCGTTACGCTCGTCGCCCCTTTCGGTACGGTTGCCGTATAAGTGTAGGTCGTTTGCGCAAAATTCGGCGCGAGTTTTAAGTTGGTTGCACCCGACGCAGGCGGTTGATAACTCATCGTCAGTCCGCTTAACAGCGCGATCTGACTTTCAACAGTGATCGTATACAATTTCGTTTTCGGGGCGCTTTCCCCTGCCGCCGCGGCTTGCGCGGTTACGAGTATATAGACCGTCGTTCTGCCCGTATTGCCGAGCGGAACGGTTGCCGTAGCGCCGTCGGCGACTGTGGTTGCAGGCGGATTGGTCGTGCCGATGGTGATCGTTGCGCCCTTCGAATCGTTTGCAAGCACGGGAAGGAACATAAAGTTGTTTCTGTTCGAACTCGGGCTCAATGCAATAATAGACGACGAATTCGAAATATCGAGCGCCGTACCCGCCGAACCGTGTCCCGCGTGCAAGGTGGCAAGATTGGCTTCCGTAGTTGCCGCACCGAGCGATATTGTTACGGTATCGGAAATAAACGCAGAAGAACCTCCTTCAGCTTGATCAACCATTGAATTATAGAAAACATAATTCAATGGAATCGCACGAACAGCAAAAGTTATCTCGCGCACTCCCGTACTAACAATACCTTCGTCGATCGTAATTACCATACTAACTGTCGGTGAGACAGTTGTACTTGTAGGCGTTCTTCCACGTTTGGTTTGGAAAGCAAAAGCCATGTAAGCTCCCGGATTTTGATCGGCAGGAAGAGCAAATCCATCCGAAGAAAGATTTTCGTACCAACCTTTATCTGTTAAACCAGGAATTTCGGCATCTTCCGTTTGCTCAGCGGATAAATACTGATTAATCGTTGTATTTGTTCCGCCTGCCCCATCTGAAGGAGTAACAACAATATTGGCTGAATCCCAAGTAGAACTCGTATTTGTCGTACTAA
>JAETTR010000434.1 GCA_021768985.1 Bacillota bacterium | reverse complement strand
GAAGAAACCGGAAATTCCATCCCCTCTTACGATCTTAAACCTATGCTTTTTGGTCTTGACGCTATCACGCAATGCAACCCCATTTCTTACACTGATACGTTTGGTCTTGATTGCTTGCGTGTCAAGTGATAACCACCACCATAAAAAGCCCGCCGGAATCCCGGCGGGCAAAATTTTTCTAAAAAATTTCAAAAAACCTCTTGACTTTTCATACTCACGTGAGTATAATAATAATCACAAGGAACGAAACAAACGGAGGTGTTCAAAATGAAAAAGACTATGAACAAAGCCCAGCGCGCGTACATGATCGCAAAAGCCCGCGTTCAGGAAATCGAATCCCGGCAAGAGGAAATCGAAAAGAAGTACATTGCCGACAAGGGCATTGTGAACCCGGACGGCTCCACCCCTGATTTCCTGTGGTGCATGGACGACGACGCGGCCTTTGAAAAGGCAAGTGAAGAGTGTTCCGCCCTGATCGTTGCCGCCGGTCTGGAAAGCGCATTGAACGCCGCCCGCGACGATCTGAAATCCGCGGAAGATCGCTTGATTTCTTACGGCCTGTCCCTTGCTCCCGCCGGTGTCCGGGCGACGCTCGAACGGGGCGTGAAGCAGAACGCGGCAATCCGGCAAAAGGTGATCGACGCAACGTACCGGCTGGACGTGTCCACGGTCCCGGCCTGAAAGAAACCCGCGGGCGGCGGCTCCCGCCGCCCGCTCGAATAATCGAAAGGGGCGGTCACATTGAAAGGCTTTTTCAAATATCGCGGGGAAATTATAATGCGCGGGTTCGGCGGCTGGTTTGTTTCGCACCCATACTTGAATGACGTATATAAAACCCGCGACGACGCTTTGAACGCGGTTGATAACTGGCTGGGCGGTCAGTCCTCCGCTATTATCCCGAAACGCCGTGACAAGCCCGTTCGGGTAATCGGCAAGATTCCCGTAAGCGACGCATGACTGCCAACGAAAAAAGCCCGCCGGGGCGATTCCCGGCGGGCTTTTTCTGTCCGAATCGGACAAGTTTATTTTTAGGGTCCCGGCGCAACGGTTCCGG
>JAETTR010000433.1 GCA_021768985.1 Bacillota bacterium | reverse complement strand
ATCTTGTTTTGCAAGTCCGCTTCTTTTGCTATCAGCAACCGCAATTCCGTAAGCATATTCGCTTCGGTTTCAAGCGTGATACCCTCTATATATTCCCGCTGTTCCGGGGGAAGATCGGCAATGCGAACGGCGGAATATGCGCCGTGTGTTTCGGCGTTCTTATTCCCCATAGGCGCACCCGCTCCCGCGGCGTTCTTATTGCCGGGTTGCCCGCCGCGTTTCCGTGGCGGCTTCTGCGCTTCAAGCGCGGCGTTCCAGTCGTCAAGGCTCTTCCATTTTCGGACCTGTTCGGGCTTTGCTCCGACTTGTTCCGCAACCTCCCGCGCCGTCATCGTCCCGCCGGAATCCAGCCAAATCTGCCGGGCCTTGTCCCGTTCGGGGCTTCTATCGCGCGCCATGCGTCCGCACCCCCTTTCGTTTGTTTTTCATTTTCCGCTCCGCGGGTCCGCCCGGAAGCGTGCAAAAAACGGGCCATGTTCAAAACATGGTCCGTTTTCGGTGTCAGGGTCGGCGGGGAGGATTCCGCCGCCCGTTTCGTATCTGTGACTTTTCACAATATCCATTTTAGCAGAAAAATCAGGCAATGGGTGGCAATCTTATTTTTCCGGGAAACGATACCGCGAAATCGCCTTGTTCCGGCTGAATCGCTTTCCCAAAGCGTCCAGCCCGTCGTCGCGTATATTGCGGCATTGCCGCGGGCTGTAATTCAGGCGTTCCGAAATCTGTTCCCATTGTAGGCCGTCTATGTAAAACGCCAAAAGCACCGCTTTTTGATGATAATTCAGGCCGTTCAACTCCGAAAGAATATGCCCTTTGATTTCCGCCAGCTTGCGGTTTTCCTGATTCATGCTTGAAATCGTCTGCTGGACGGACGCGGGGACGTTCAGAACAACCCGTTCAACCGGGCTTGACGGCGTGCCTTTCCCGTGGGGCATACCGTCCATGTTGACGGCCCCCAGCGTCGTGTAATACTGATCTTCAAGGTTCTTTATAACCCGCTCGTTCAGCTTGATTGTTTTATCAACATCCCGGTAAAACCGCAAGATCGTTATAAC
>JAETTR010000432.1 GCA_021768985.1 Bacillota bacterium | reverse complement strand
ATCCCAGAGTCAAGGAAAGAAAGAAGTACGGCTTGAAAAAAGCTCGCCGCGCTCCTCAATTCTCCAAACGTTAAACTTTTGACGAACGCAACAAAGTGCGGTCGGCGTTTTGTTTTGCTTAAATTTTCTAACGAGGTGAATCATGTTTTACGAAACGGTCGATCTGTACGATTACTTTTCCGTGCCCCGCGAGGGGAAAACGGGCGGCTTGCTCACCGTATATGTGCGCAACAAATACAAAGAAACCAAAGAAAAAATCCGCCCCGCCATGCTTGTCTTGCCGGGCGGCGGATACGGATTTGTTTCCGAGCGGGAAGCCGAGCCGATCGCGGTGCGTTTTATGCTCGCGGGCTATGCGGCGTTCGTGCTGAATTATACGATTCATGCGCCTTTTCCCACACCTCTGATCGAAGCGGCGATGGCAATGGCGTTTATTCGCGAAAACGCGGAAAAATACGGCGCGGATCGGGAGCACGCAGGCGCGGTCGGATTCTCGGCGGGCGGACACCTGACGGGAATGCTCGCGACGATGTTCGCGGACGAGCACGTGAAAAAGGCGCTCGGAAAGCACGCTTCGCTCGTCCGTCCGGACGCGGTCGTCTTGTCCTATCCCGTGATCACCACGGGCGAATTTACGCACGGCGGCACTGCCGAAACCATTTCGGGCGGCGACGCCGCGCTCCGCAAAGCGCTTTCCGTGGAAGAGCGCGTAACCGAAGAGAGCAGCCCCGCGTTCATCTGGCACACCGCCGAGGATAACGCCGTGCCCGTCGAAAACTCTCTGTTGCTTGCAAACGCGTACCGCAAAAAGGGCGTGCCCTTCGAGTTGCATGTGTTCGCAAAGGGCTGGCACGGTCTTTCGGAGGTCGGCGTAGAGGTGTTCGACGACGAGCCTGCGCCCGAAATCGCCCGCAACGCGGCGTGGTTCGATCTCGCGCTGTCCTTTTTAAAGACGCGCGGTTTTTGCGTATCGCACAAGGATTAAGGGAATCGGGTCACTTTTTCCCGTCGATTTTTTTGGCGATTCGGTTATGGCGGTCGAGCAGAGACGCGAGCGCC
>JAETTR010000431.1 GCA_021768985.1 Bacillota bacterium | reverse complement strand
CGTAAACGTCAGCCCCGCGCCGTACCTTTCGCACAACCTGCGGAAAGGATAATTCGTGTAGCCCGCCAGCGGGGCGAGAAAAACGTTGTTTTCCGTCTCTATCGGGCCGATCTTTATCCGCCGCAGTTTCATACGCGCCCTCCGTCCTCGAGGGCTTTTTTTGCGCGGCGGTAATAGCCGTCCCACTCCTCTTCCGTCAGCGATTTCGCCTCCCTGCCGTCCTCGAGGGCCAGTTTTTCCGTCAGCGTAAACCGCCTCGCAAATTTATCCGTGCTTTCCTTAAGCGCCTTTTCGCAGTCGCAGTCCGCCAGCCGCCCCGCGTTGACCGCAGCAAACAGCAGATCGCCCAGCTCCTTTTCCGTTTCCGCGGCGTCTCCCGAGGCGCGGGCTTCGAGAAATTCCTTCAGCTCCTCCTCCACCTTTTTCGCCGCGTCCTCTACGCAGGCGAAATCGAAGCCGCTCTTCGCCGCCCGCTTGCCCACCTTTTGCGCCCGTAACGCCGCGGGAAAGCCCTTGGGCACGTCGTTTACCGCGTCCGCGTACGTCTCCTGGTGCTTCTCCTTCATTTTGTTCCTTTCCCACACGGACAGCGCGCCCGCTTCCCCGTCCGCCTTGTCCTTGCCGAAAATGTGCGTGTGGCGGGTGATCAGCTTTTCGCAGATACCCGTCGTCACGTCCGTAAGGTTAAAAGAGCCGCGCTCCTCGTTCATCACCGCGTGGAACACCGCCTGAAGCAGAATATCTCCCGTCTCCTCCAGCACTTTGCCGTCGTCGCCCGAATCGATCGCGTCCACCAGCTCGTACGCTTCCTCGATAACGTTCATTTTTATGCTTTCGGGCGTCTGCACCCTGTCCCACGGACAGCCGTCGGGACGGCGGAGACGCTCCACGATTTCTTTGAGCTCGTTCAATGTAAACCTTTTTCTCTCCAACAGGTTTACATATTCCACGGCCACCGCGGAATCGTAGGCGTAAGCGGGCTGTCTGTCCAGCTCGAACAGCTTGATTTTCCTGGTTTTTCCGCCGCACATATACAAAACGGGAATTTCGTCGCCGAAAG
>JAETTR010000430.1 GCA_021768985.1 Bacillota bacterium | reverse complement strand
TTCGACATGATCGACGTAATGCCCGCGAATATGTCCTTGATTCGGGCGAATTTGGAGGTCATGCTGGACACCAGCGCCCGCCCCCAGCAAACCCGGTTGCGGGACGCGCTGAACACGATTGCGGCGGAAAGCTTTTATGATTTCTGCATTATCGACAACGCACCGGATATAAACATTTCCACGATCAACGCCCTTGTCGCGTCTGACGACGTGATTATTCCGATCAAGATTGACAAATACGCCTTTGACGGGCTGGAAGAACTGAAAGAGCAGATCGAGGACACCCGCGCCGACTGGAACCCGCGCTTGCGGCTGGCCGGTTGCCTGATTACGTGCTTTCAGCGGACGGACGCGGACAAGCAGGGGGAAGAGTGGTTGCGGAGCCAGCCGGAATACCCGGTTTTCGACACGCACATTCGCTATTCGGAAAAGGTGGCGGAAAGCACGTTTTCGGAATCCCCCATTGCTGAATACAGCAGGCGGAGCGGGGCCGCAATGGACTATATCGCATTCGTGCGGGAGTATTTGGAGAGGGGCAAGGCATGATCGAGAAAAAGGCCGTCCCCGAATACTGCAAAAACAACAGGAAAAAGATTCGGGCTTATCAATGCGATATTTGCGACAGGCTGGACGTGGACGATTGCACAGACAAGAGATTTTGCCGGGCGGGGTTCTATCCGGGGTGCGGCGACCCGGACGGTTGCCGGGAAGCGTTCAAGCCGATCACGGGCCGCGGGCGCATTGGGGTTCATTGCTAACTTGTCCGATTCGGACAGAAAGGGGCGTACATCGTGGGAAAGTTTAACTTGAATCAGATTTTGAACGACGCTTCAAAGCGGGCCGCGCCCGGCGGCGGAGGGCAGACAGCCCCCGCCAGCCGCCCGGCGGAGATTGAGCGGTTGAGCGTCTTTGACCTTGTACCGTCGGAAGATAACTTCTATTCCATGAACGACATTGAAGAACTGAAAAGCAAGATCGAACTTGCCGGGAAAGTGCTTCAAAACTTCATCGTCGTTCCGCTGGGCGGCGGGAAATACAAGGTCATTTCGGGACACCGCCG
>JAETTR010000429.1 GCA_021768985.1 Bacillota bacterium | reverse complement strand
ACAACCGTCCCGTCGGCAAGAACCGCGCTGTCGATCTGCAAAAGTTTGTTCGACGGGCTTTCCGCCGGGCAACCGCCGTTGTCCGAATCGGTCAACCCCATTCGGCCCGCCGCCTGAACGGAAGCATGAAAAATCCGCTCCCCCAATTTGAAGAGCGGCCAGCAGATAAGCTGATATTTAGAATTGATGTTCTTTGCCTTTTTCCACGCGGGCGCGTCGGCGTAGTGCTTAACGTCGGTCGTGTCAATGTCGCAAATGGCTTTCCCCTCGAAAACGCCGTTGATCGACTGGACCTTTGCCGACATGATCGCGGCAACCTCCGAATCGTGGGACCAGCCGGGGGCAAGCACCAAATCGGCGACAATGCCGTATTTCGGAAAGACGGAATCCAGCAGTTCCAGCCCGGAATTCGTCTTTGTGTTCGGGTCAAAACCGCCGATGATCTCTTTCTTTGTCACGGCGGCGGGGTCCACCGCATTAAAAGAAATTGTCAGTTCCCCCGCGTTCGCCGGAATTGCTCCGCCCTCCAGCACTTCGACGATCAGGTTTTCCCCGTCGTACAAGGTGTCGTAATCGGTCCCGGCGGTGTAGTTTCCCGGCTGTCCCTCCGCCGCCGCGGTGTTCTTCACCGCAACGCTTGTCTGAATCGCTTCCAGCGGAAGATAAACCTTGCCGTCTGTGACGGGATAGTTCTTTTCCGCAACGGGTTTCTTGTGCTTTTCCGGGTCAAGCACGTTCACCAGCACAACGGGGGCAACGCCGTAAAGCCGGAATTGCGAATAGATCATTTCGCAAAGCGGGTATTTCTCCCAATCGTCGGAGAATCCGAACGCGGAAACCGCTTCCTGGTAGGTGTAGCACATAACGGGGTCGTTTACCGGCCCGCCGACGGTATGTACCGGGGCCGCGCCCACAACGAACGCAATCCCGGAATCCGCTTCAACGGGTGTCGAAACCGACGTGTCAACCTGCCGCGTCGATACGCCGTGATAATAGTTCGCCACGGTTTACACTTCCTTTCCTTTCCGAATTGCGGAAGCAATGTCGGAATAATACTTGTG
>JAETTR010000428.1 GCA_021768985.1 Bacillota bacterium | reverse complement strand
TATCTTGTGGACAGCTTTCACCGCGCGGGAATCGGCGTGATCCTCGATTGGGTTCCCGCGCATTTTCCCAAAGACGCGCACGGACTGTACGAATTCGACGGACAGCCCTTGTACGAAAGCAGTCAGTGGGACAGAATGGAACATAAGGCATGGGGCACCCGCCGCTTCGATTACGGCAGAAACGAGGTGCTTTCCTTCCTGATTTCGAGCGCGTGCATGTTCTTTGATAAATTCCACGTAGACGGAATCCGCGTGGACGCCGTCGCATCCATGCTCTACCTCGATTACGACAAGCGCCCGGGCGAATGGGTGCCGAATATCTACGGCGAAAACAAGAATCTGGAAGCGATCGCGTTTATCCGTAAGCTGAACGAAGCGGTGTTCCTGCGCTTCCCGTATGCGTTGATGATCGCGGAGGAATCGACTGCATGGGGGCTCGTCACCAAGCCCGCGTCGATCGGCGGACTCGGATTCAACTTCAAATGGAATATGGGCTGGATGAACGATGTGCTCTTCTATCAGTCGCTCGACCCTTATTTCCGTATGAACAACCACAATAAGCTCACGTTCTCCATGATGTACGCTTTTTCCGAGAACTACATTTTACCCATTTCGCACGACGAAGTCGTGCACGGGAAATGTTCCTTAATCGGAAAAATGCCGGGAGAATATCAGGATAAATTCGCGGGCGTACGCTCCTTCCTCGGCTATATGACGGCACACCCCGGAAAAAAGCTCAATTTCATGGGCTACGAATTCGGACAGTTCAAGGAATGGGATTATCACGAAGGTCTGGAATTCTTCCTGCGCGATCAATACGAGCTTCACGGAAAACTTTCCGTCATGGTACGCGATCTCAACGAATATTATAAGAGTACCCCCGCTTTTTATGAGGTGGAAGATTCGTGGGAGGGCTTCGAATGGCTCGCTCCCGACGACGCGGACCGCAATATCGTTTCCTTTATCCGCCGCGACAGAGCAGGAAACGAAGTCATTGCGCTCGTGTGCTTTTCGGGCGCGGATGCGGAGGATTATCTGCTCGGCGTCAATCAAAAGGGGAAATA
>JAETTR010000021.1 GCA_021768985.1 Bacillota bacterium | reverse complement strand
AGCGCCGCATTTTTTACGGTATGAAGATTTACGCCGTGTCCTTCATTGCCAAAAATCTGCGCCATTTGCAATCTGAACCCTTCAACGACTTTATTGTCCCCGCCTTCGGGAACCGCGTCGAGATTCGTTACCTTCAACGCTGCCACATCGCCCGAAGTTGAACTCGTTTTAATCGTTACATTCTGAACGGTAACGTTATTACCCGCAACGATAAAGCCCGCTTGACCGCTACAAGTAAATTCTTTCGCATCAAGAATTGTTTTCTTCAAATCCGCGCCGAGCAAAATAACGTTATCCGCTTTAATGACGAACTCCTCATTTGCCGTAGGAGAATAAGTACCCTCGGCGAGCATAATAACATCGCCGCTCTTCGCATTCTTCAATGCGGAAATCAATTCTGCACTCGTCTTAACGTTTACGATTCTCTGTGTATCATTACGCAAATCGACAACGTTTGCATTCGTGCCCTGTTTAAACGTGGCAGTTCCGGAGTATCCTTCAGTGATAATTACGGGAGCATAACCGGATACCGTTATCGAATTGTTTACCAAATCTTCAAACTCTCCGCCTTTTACCGTAATATTTCCGCTTCCGAATCCGGCAAAGAATCCGTGATTATTTTTCGCGTTTCTCGTAAATTTACCGCCGTTAATTTCGATTACGCCCGCTCCGGAAGTATACGCCATATAGAACAAATTGTCCTCTTCGCCGGTACCAAGCGTATACGTTCCGCCGTTTACAATCAGCTTTCCGCCGTCGGCGGCAAGCACGCCGTTCATTTTTCCGAATACGGTCGCGTTCTCGATCGTCATAACCGCATCGTCATTTTCGTTCGTCCCGTTTACAAGCGCATACGCGTATCCGCCGTTCGTATAATTATCGCAAGCAGTAAATTTACCGCCCTTAATTAATGCATTACCGAAGTTATTCACAGCATTTCCGCGGCTCTTATTGCTGCCGAACGTTCCCGCGTTCTCGTTAATGGTAAGCGTACCGTAATTTAAGACCGATGCGCGCTTTTGCGCGTCGATATTCGTGGTATAAACGTGTCCGTCGCCGCCGAACGTAAGCGCGTTATCTTTCGCATTGACGATGAACGCGCCCGCATAGGTGCCGACAAGCTCCATTCCGTTCAAATCGAACTCCGTTGGCTTGGTGATCTGCAACTGATCCGCCACGGTAATGTTTTCCGTTAAAACGATCTTACCGCCGCCCATAAGCGCCGATTTCAGACCTTCCGCCGTGGAAACCGAAAATTCGACTTCGCCCGCGCTGCCTTCGGCTTGCGCAACGTTTTCCACCTGCGCTTCCTTCGCAATGACGAGTTTCGCGCTCGCATTTTCCGCAACATCCAACGTAATCGCGTTTAAATTCGCGCCCGACTCGATAACCGCTTTGCCCTGATTGAGCACGAGCTCTTCCGCTTTTCCGAAGATATGTAAGGAATTGTCCGCAACCGCCTTCGCCTGAATCACGTTCGTATAAGCGTTATAATATTTCACGTCCGCATTGGGCGTGTTAAATTCGAACGCGCCGACTTTATCGCCGTTTACGTACAGTTTGGTAAGCGTTTCCGATTCAACTTTTACCGTCTCGTTCTCCCAATGATTTCCCCACAGCACCAACGTTTCGCCGTCCTTGATCTCGCCGAGCGCCGTATTCAATTCGTCATCGGTCTTTACGACGTGCGTTTTCAATGCCGAAGCTTCGTCGTTCTTATTCGCGTTGCCCTGCACCGCTTCCACCGCGAACGCGAACTTACAGGTCTTACCCATATACTGCTCGCCGCTCACGTAGTAAGGCATCTCCACGACGACTTCCTTCGTCTCCACAGTCACCGCGTCTTTCCCCGTCGCCGCGTGCTTCATCCACGCGGTAACGCCTTCGGAGTAGTAGTCGTACGCTACTTCCGCGCCCTCTTCCGCGGGATCGCCGACGCCGATTAAGAGCTGACGGAAGAGATCTTCGTTCTCGCTTTCGAAACCGAATTTCAGACGGTACTGAAAATCGATCGTCGCCGCGGCGGAAACGTTTACCTGAAAGGTCACCTTGTCGCCGGGCGCCATGTTCTCTACGGTGAGCATCTTGGTCGTTTCGTTGAAATCCGCCGTTGCGCTCGCTTCATTCACGTAATCGCCGTCGAACCCCGTTTGAAGATTCTTAACGTTTGCGGTTACGGCAAGCTTTGCGCTCGTAATCGCGACGTTCACTTCGCTCTCGCTCGTGAACAATGCGTAGGTGGTGCCCGCGATCAGACTCGCGCACATCGCCGTAGTCAGCGTTGCCCCAAACAACACTTTGGTTTTTTGCTTCATAACTACTACTCCTTACATAAAATACTGCATCTCTATTATAGCACACCCCCTCCCATAGCCGTCAACTAATTTTTTGAATTTATTCAAATTTTTTCATAGAAATCGTCGAATATTTCAAAACGTTCCGTCATAACAAACAAAATAAAAGGGCGGAATCCGCCCTCTTATTCCTGCGATTCCGAATCGCGTTATACGAGATAAAATTTTACTACGTAATTATTTGCCGTTTCCGCCTCGAAGCTTACGGCGAGAACCGCGCCGTCGGGCGCCGGAATTTCCGTATTCAACGGGAATACGCAAGCCTTCTCCCGCGTTTCGAAGGGCGTTTCGCGGCCGTTGACGCAGACGCGCGCAACCCTGTCCGCGCCCGCGAGCAGATGATATTTCAGCGTGATTTTGCGCTGTTTTACCGCACGGTCTCCCTGAAAGCTCCCCTCGGCGGCGCGGAAATTCACAACGAACGCGTTTTCTTTTTCCGAATATTTTGCAAAATAGCCGCTCTTCGAGAACTCGCCCGTCTGATACGCCGTCGTTTCGCCGTCGTCCTCGTAGAGATATCCCGCGTCCGACCCCTGCCGATCGGGATAGAAATCGTATACGAGCGTTTCCCAACTCTGATCCTTGGTCGTCTGCGCGGGCGCGGCAAGGGGAATCAGCGCGCCCAGCCGTACGAACAGCGGCATGGGGCGCAGTCCGTACCGCTTCCGGATCGTCCGTCTGCCCGCGTATACGGTTCCGTCGAACAGATCCATCCAACGCCCCTCCGGCAGATAAATCTCCTTTTCGCTCTCGTCCTTCGGCTCCGCCGCGTATAAGCCCAGAAACGCTTCTCCGCCGCCCTGAAAGTACCGAATCTGCAGATCGTGTTCCTCGTTCGGCGAAAGCACGTCGAGCGGGAACAGAATCGCCGAATGCATGTCGTTATCCTCGAGCACGCACTTTCCGTCCACAAAAACCGTAACGCCGTCGTCGCTCTTCACGTACAGGCGCATCGGTCGATCGAACTTGATCTTCGTACGAATTTTTGCGGAAAAGTGATAGACGGGCACGCCCTCCATGGGCGGTTCGTGGCGCAGATTCAGCAACACTTTATTCCACGTTGCCGAGGCGATGGACGAGCCCTTCGCCTCGATTCCGTCGTAAAAGGTAACGTATACGGGCGCGGTATAATCGCTTTCCGAAAGCTCCGTCGGCACGACTCCACCGATCGGCGCCACGAGAAGATCGTTTCCGAAGAGATATTCGTCCTTCCGCGCCGCTTGTTCGTCGTCGGGGAAATCGAGCGCGAGCGAGCGGAACATCGCCTCTCCCGTGGCGTATGCTTCGTACGCCTTTGCGTAAAGATAAGGCAACAAGCGGTAACGCATCAGCTCGTACTCCCTGACGATTTCCAGCGTTTCCCCGTCGTACAGCCAGGGCTCGCGGAACCGCCGGACCGTATTGGTGCAATAGCGGCTTATGAGAATTACGTGAACGGCGATTTTAAAAAGATCTGCGAAAAATGGGAGATCGAACCCCTCGATATTCTGCACGCCGGATACAAGAGCTATCCGCATTTCTGGAGCGACGACATTCACCCCACGATCGAAGGCTATTCCGCAGGCTGGACGCCCCTGTTCGTAAAATACTTTGTCGACCGCCTGTCCTGAAAAACGGCATAAAAAAAGCCCGCTATCTTCGCATACGAAGGATAGCGGGCTTTTTATGTACCCGAATCGTTATTCCGTTCTTTCGAATCCGAGATATCGCGTGCCCTGAAAGGAAAGCTTGCCCTTATCTCCCTCGGCAAGTTCGCCGTATTCCCTGCCGCCGAGATGCAACTCGATTCTGTCTCCGCTGTCTACCTGAAAGGTGGCGTAATAAGTCGTACTGCTCGACATGTGCGCGCTCGTACCCGCGCCGTGGTGATGATGAGACACGTTCGTCCGTTTTGCAACGACGACCGCATTCACCGTCAGCCGCGGGGAATGATTGTTTTTATTCCACTGCGCGATTCCCTTGACGAACACGAAGATAAAGACACCGAAAACAAGCGCAGTTATTACAATAAAGATAATTTCAAATCCCAACATACCGCTTTTATTCGTTCACGAATTTCAATACTTCGTCGAACATCTTTGCGGGCGTTACCACCTGTTTGAAGCGGATCGGCTTGTAGCGGATCGCCTTCAGACTCTCGGGCACCTTCATAGCCGTCAGCAAATTGATGCGCTTTACGCCCTTGAAACTGTCCTTCACGTCGTTCCCCGTAAGCGCGTAAAGCACATCCTGCGGGAATTTATAGGGGCTCGCCGTCGATACGACGACCATGGGGCGCTCCTCCGCGCCGACTACGTCCTCGAGCGATTTTAAGTAATTCTGCGCCACGTTCATGGCGACGCCCGTATGCGTGTCCATGGGATAGCCGTATTCGGAGAAGAACTCGTAAATGCATTCCACGGTGTCGTCCTCGCTCGTATAGCCCGCGTAAAAGCTCTCGCGCAAGGCGTTCAGCTCCTCCTGAGAGACGGAATACCTGCCCTTTTCGGAGAGCGCCGCCATGCGCTCCGCCGTCAGACCCGCGTTCCTGCCCGAAAGCTCGAACACGAGCCGTTCGAGATTGGAGGAAACGAGAATATCCATCGAGGGCGACATGGTTCTGAAAAACGGACGCTTGCAATCGTACGTGCCGTTGCCGAAGAAATCGGTGAGCACGTTGTTGCGGTTGGAAGCGCAGATCAGCTTTCCGACGGGCAATCCCATCATCTTCGCATAGTACGCCGCGAGGATATTGCCGAAGTTCCCCGTGGGAACGGCGAAATCGACCTTGTCGCCGTATTTGATCTGATCGGAAGTCACGAGGTCGCAATAGGCGGAAAAATAATAGGCGATCTGGGGCGCGAGTCTGCCGAAGTTGATGGAGTTCGCGGAAGAAAGCCTGTACCCCTTTTCTTCGAGCGCCTTTGCGTATTCCGCGGAAGCGAATATGCGCTTTACGCCCGTCTGGCAGTCGTCGAAGTTCCCGCGCACGGCGATCACGTTCTCGTTCTCCCATTCCGTGGTGCACATTTGCAACTTCTGCATCTTCGAAACGCCCTCTTCGGGATAGAACGCCATGACCTTGATGCCCTCCGCGCCGCCGAAGCCTTCAAGCGCGGCTTTGCCCGTGTCCCCGCTCGTCGCGACGAGCACGAGGATCTTTTCCTTGATCCCCGCGATCTCGCAGCCCTTGCGGAGCAGATAGGGCAGCACGGTGAGCGCCATGTCCTTGAACGCGCAGGTGGGTCCGTGGAAAAGCTCGAGCAGATAGGTGCCGTTCTCGATCCGCACGAGCGGCGCGGGATCGCCGTCGTCGAAGCGTGCATAAGCGGCGCGGAGCGCTTCCAGCAGCTCCCCGCTGTCGTATTCGTCGAGATATTTGCCCAACACGAGCGCGGCGCGTTCGGGATAGTCCATGCCGAGCATTCCCTCCATTTCCGCCGCCGAAACGGCGGGGAAGGACTCGGGCACGAACAGCCCTCCGTCCGAAGCAATCCCCTGCACGATCGCCTGCGCGCCCGTTACGCGCTCTTTCCCCCGCGTACTGATAAAATACATACTGACCTCTTATTATTCGAGAACTCTCCCTATCGGAAATAGGGAGAGTCGCTCGCAACCAATTTTACTGCGGATATCCCCTGCGGCAAGCCGCGGGAGCGTTCCGGAAATTTACAAAAACTTCTTTGCGAAATCGGGCAATTCCTCCTCCGTGCAGCTGCAGGTAATGTAAACCTGCAGATCGCGGAGCTTGGCGACCTTCTCGACCATGAAGAAGAACTGCGCCATATCCTTTAACTGCTTGCCTGCAATGCGCGCGATTCCGTCGATGAACAGGAACTCGTTGTCGTACCCGCCGGCAACCGCGCCCTTTACGAAACCGCAGAGCGCGTCCTCGCCCGCGATCGAATAATCGCTTACGTCGATAAAGCGGATTTCGCGCTTCAAATCGTACATATATCTCTTGGTGTCGGTGATAAAGATCAGGTGCCCCTTCGCCGACTTCACGGCTTCGTTCGCCGCGTCGATAATCCTCTTCGTTTTTCCGCTGCCCTTCGGGCCGCAAATAATTTTAATCATATCGTCCTCCATAGCCTTTCGGCGTTTTTCTCAATACTATAATACCAACTTTTCGCGGACTTTTCAAGTGGTTTTGAAAAAATCCCATAAAAAAATATTTTTTACCGTATATTTTACTGCAAACTCTGTATAAACGCGTCGATCCGTTCCAGACCTTCGAGCATATCCTTCATCGAGAGGGAATAGGAAAGCCGCACACACTCGTCCGCGCCGAACGCCGCGCCCGGCACTACGGCGACCTTCGCCGCGTCGAGCAGGCAGTCCGCAAAGGATACGGAATCGTGAATCAACGTGTTGCCGAACTTTTTGCCGTACGTTCCGCTCACGACGAGCATGGCGTAGAACGCACCCTCCGGAATAATGCAATAGGCGCCCTGCATGTCGGAAATGCGCTCGATCATGGCGAGCCGTCTGCGGGCAAACCGCGCGACCATCTCCTCCACCGCCGCTTCGGGCGAGTTGAGCGCGCATACGGTGGCGTACTGCGCGATCGAATTCGCGTTGCTCGTGGCGTGACTCTGGAAGGAGTCGATCGCCTTGGCGACGTCCTTGGGCGCGGCGAGATAGCCGACGCGCCAGCCCGTCATGGCGTAGGTCTTGGAAACGCCGTTTACGGTGATCGTGAGTTCCTTCATCTTCTCCGAGCAAGCCGCCATGGAGAAGGGCTTCACCTCGCCGTACACGAGCTTTTCGTAGATCTCATCGGAGAGCACGAAGATGCCCGCCTCCTCGCAGACCGCGGCGAGCGCGCGCACTTCCGATTCCGAATACACCGCGCCCGTGGGGTTGCTGGGAGAATTGAAAATAAACAGCTTCGTCTTGGGCGTGATCGCCGCTTTCAGTTGTTCGGGCGTAATTTTGAAACCCGTCTTTTTGCTCGCCTTGACGATAACGGGCACGCCGCCGCACACCTTCACCACTTCGGGATAGGTCAGCCAATAGGGCGCGGGAATAATCACCTCGTCGCCCTCGTTCAGTATCGCGAAACAGACGTTGAAAATGGAATGCTTCGCGCCGTTGGAAACGATGATTTGCGAGGGTTCGTAGTCGAGCCCGTTGTCGCGGCGGAACTTGGAGCAGATCGCGCGGCGGAGTTCGGGCAGACCCGAGGAAGGCGTATACTTGGTATGCCCCTTTTCGAGCGCCTCGACCGCGGCTTCCACGATGTGCTCGGGCGTGTTGAAATCGGGTTCCCCCACGCCGAAGGAAATCACGTTCTCCCCTTCCGCCTTCATCGCCTTTGCCTTGGCGCTGACCGCAAGCGTTAGGGAGGGAGAAATGGAGCTCATGCGTTTTGCGAGTCTTTCCTGCATATATTTACTTCCTTTTAAAAATGAATCCGTATCGTAAATCCGCCCCGGTTTATTCGCCCAGCAATTTCCGTTCGGTGTCCGCGCGGGCGAGCGCGTCGATCATTTCGTCGAGATCGCCCGAGAGAAAGCTCTCCATGGAATGCAGACTCAACCCGATTCTGTGATCGGTAATGCGGGTCTGCGGGAAATTATAGGTGCGGATCCGCTCGCTTCTGTCCCCAGTGCCGACGAGACTCTTCCGGTTCTGCGCCTCCTGCGAGTTCGCTTTTCCGTTATAGTAATCGTAGAGCCGAGTACGGAGCACGCGGAACGCCTTGTCCTTGTTTTTCAACTGACTGCGCTCGTCCTGACAGGTCACGACGATTCCCGTCGGAAAATGGGTGATGCGGATCGCCGTTTCCGTCTTGTTTACCTTTTGTCCGCCCGCGCCCGAAGAACGGAACAGATCGACGCGGATATCCTCGTCTTTGATTTCGACTTCCACTTCCTCCGCTTCGGGAAGCACGGCGACCGTGCAGGTGGAGGTATGGATTCTGCCCTGCGATTCCGTTTCGGGAACCCGCTGGACGCGGTGCACGCCGCTCTCGTATTTCAACCGCTTGTACGCGCCCTTGCCCTCGACGTTCACGACGGCTTCCTTGACGCCGCCCAGCTCCGTCTCGTTCAGGTCGATCACTTCCCACTTGAAGCGGTGTTTTTCGCAATAGCCCATGTACATGCGGTAGAGCTCGTAAGCGAACAGCGCGGCTTCCTCGCCGCCCGCGCCCGCGCGGATCTCGAGCGTGCAGTTGCGCTCGTCGTTCT
This sequence comes from Bacillota bacterium, assembly GCA_021768985.1. Classification (GTDB taxonomy): domain Bacteria; phylum Bacillota; class Clostridia; order Christensenellales; family Borkfalkiaceae; genus Gallimonas. The sequence continues at coordinate 3,551 of JAETTR010000021.1, read as the reverse complement.
TGTCCTTGGGCAGGAGCAGAATTTTCAGCTCCGTTTCCGACTGCGCGAGCTTTTCCTTTAACGCGCACCCCTCTTCGTAGAGCAGATCGCGCATTTCGCCCGATTCCTTCTCCGCCTCCGCAAACGCCGCGTTCATCTCCGCCTGCGTCCTGCGGTATTCCGCGTACGCGTCCGCAATCTCCTCAAGCTCGGCGCGCTCCTTCGAGAGCTTTTTCCAAAGCTCCATATCGGAGAGCACGGCGGGATCGGAGAGCCGTTCGCCGAGGGCTTCGTAGCGTTCGTAAATGCTTTGCAGCTTGGTAAACATCTTTTAAAATCCGATCTTCACGACGCGTTCCACGCCGCTCAGATCCTTCACCACCATGGCGAAATCGCAACGGGAGTTCTCGCGGAAAATGCGGATGACGTCCTGCGCCTGATTTTCGCCCACTTCCATAATGCAGAGCCCGCCCCGCGCGATAAAGCGGTTGATCTTCTGGGCGATTCTGCGGTAAAAATCGAGTCCGTCCACCCCGCCGTCAAGCGCGAGATGGGGTTCGAATTCCCTGACGTCTCTGGCAAGCGCGCCGATCTCGCCGCTCTTGACGTAGGGAGGATTGACCGTGATCAGATTGTATCTGCCCCGCACCTTTTCGAACAGGTCCGACTTGATGAAGCTGACGTTCGCTTTGTTGATGCGCGCGTTCTCGCGGGCGAGCTCGATCGCGCCGTCCGAGATATCCGTCGCGGTCACCGATACGTTCTTATCCTTCGCCGCCTCGCATGCGACCGCGACCGCGATCGCGCCGCTCCCCGTGCAGAGGTCGAGCATACTGTCGCCGTCCTTCAACGCGGAGACCGCCTGACGGACGAGAATCTCCGTTTCGGGGCGGGGAATGAGCACGCGCTCGTCCACCTTAAAGGTATAGCCGTAGAAATCGGTGTTGCCGTAGATATACCAAAGCGGTCTGCCCGTCAGCCGCTGTTCGTAAATTTCGAGAATTTTTTTGCACTCCGCCTGCGAGATGATCCGCTCCTGCGTGAGCGCGCTGCGGGGAACGTTCAGCGAAAGGCTCAGGATCCACTCCGCGTCCGAACCGTCGATCTCCTTTTCCGCGAAATGCTTCTTCATATCGGCGGAGAGCTTGGAGAGCTTGCAGGAGGTCGCAAACATTTTTTCGGGAGATTCGGGATTCGCGTCCATATCGAGCACCTTTTCGAACGCCTTCACGGCGCATTCGATCATGGCGTCGTCGGGCTCTTTCGTCGTCAGTTTTTGCAGTAAGAATCCGGGCGCCTTAAAGGGCAGTACCAACGGACTTTGAAACAGGGAAAAGAATTTTAAAATTTCGTACGAAATTCCCGCCACGACGGGCAAAAGCAAAAGCTTTATGACGAACGCCACGAGATTGTTGAGCGCCGCCTTCCCCGTTTCCAGCCCCGCAAGCCCGAAGATCAACCAGTTCGCGAGCGCGAAGAGCACGATGGAAATGATCATGACGATAAACAGGAAGGTCGTGCCGCATCTGTCGTGCAGACGCGAGCATTTTTTAACGTTCTCGGTGGTGAGCGGAAGCCCGTATTCATAGCAGTTGATCGTCTTATGTTCGGCGCCGTGGTAGCGGTAGGTATCCCGCATGGAGGGCATCAGCAACGTGAGCAGGATATAGCCGATAAAGATCACGAGGCGGAATCCCCCCTCGATGAGATTGTAATAGATATCCTTGCGCGTGCCGATCGCGGGCGCGGCTTTGGAGATCAGCCCCGTGAGAAAGCCGGGAAGCCACAAAAAGAGCACGAGCGCGATGGCAACGCCGAGCACGGCGGCAACCGTCATGACGATATCGCCCACGCTGATTTTCCATTTCTCTTCGAGCCACTTGGAAAACTTCGACGGCGTTTCCTCCTCCACGATCGCGACTTCGGAGCTGCGCAAAAGCGCCCCCATGCCGACTACGAGAGAGCTGACGAAATTGATTACGCCGCGGACGAAGGGAACGCGCGTGAAAACGCTCCGCTTTTCGGGCGGAGTGATTCTCTTGGCTTCCAGCTGTAATTCCCCGTTGTCATCGCGGACGACGGTCGCCATGCCGCGCTTGCCGCGCATCATAACGCCCTGAATTACGGCTTGCCCGCCGATATAAGTACGGTTGGTCTTTTTCATACGAATCTCCGCAAAAAAGTCGTAATAGAGCAATCAGCCTCCGAAAGAGAGGCTGATCGTAAGGTTAAATACCGTATCTCTTCTTGAACTTATCCACGCGACCGCCCGTGTCCACAAGCTTCTGTCTGCCCGTAAAGAAGGGGTGGCATTTGCTGCAAATATCAACCTTCATCGTCTCAACGTCCTTCGTCGTACCCGTCTTAAAGGTCTCGCCGCAAGCGCAGACGACCGTTACTTCGTGATATTTGGGATGAATATCCGCTTTCATATCCGTTCACCTCACTCGGAAAATCTTATTGTGCAAAAGCTATTATATCCGTTTTTCTTCCGTTCGTCAACTGATTTTAAAAGACAAACGAAAAAACTTGCCTTCCGCCGCCGTTTTTTTGCCTGCAACCCGCCCGAAAACGCAAAAATCCGCTTTTGTAATTCAAACGCTTGCAAAAAAGCACGCCGTGGAGTATAATATATCGGTACCTCGATCAAGCAAAAAACGAAACGTTAAGAATAAATTCGGATTGAAATGCAAAAGTTGGAGGAAGTATGAACGTTTGGAAGCTCACAGGCGCAGGCAAAATCGAAAAGACGGAAAGCCCCGTACCGGAGCCCGAAGCGGGCAAGATCAAAGTACGCGTGACGAAGGTGCTGCTCTGCAACGCCGACGCGGAAGCCTACCTCGGTTCGACGAAGATCAAACAGCCTATGATCCCCGGACAGTTCGCCATCGGCATGGTGGCGGAGGACAACGCAAACGCAATGTTTGCCAAGGGAACGCGCGTCGTATTGCACGCCTTCGTGCCCGCGCCCGACAGCGGCACCGCGAAAAAGGACTTCTCGGAGGACGATTTCGACGTATGCGGGCAATCGAAGGACGGCTATCTGCGGGATATCGTCTATCTCTCTCCCGACGAAATGACCCCCTTGCCCGATTCGGTAAGCGACAATCAGGCGCTTCTTCTGCATCACGTGGCGTTCGCGCAGGCGACGGTGGACGCGCTCGGCGCGCAAAAAGGTCAGCACATCGCCGTGACGGGCGCGAACATTTTGGGCATGCTCGTCTGCCAGCTTCTCATTTACCAGCAGGCGGCGCCCCTTCTCATCGACGCCAACGTCGAGCGGCTGAATTTTGCGCGGAACACGGGCGTTTATTATTCCATGCTCGCCGATGACGCGCTCGTCGAAAACATCGGAACCGTAACGGGCGGCAGACTCGCCGACGGCGCGGTTTACGTTACGGGCGCCTCGGGCAACGATTCCTCGATCCCCTTTAAAATCTGCGCGCGGGAAAAACAGGTGATCGTCAGCGGACAGCCGCCCTGCGGCATCAAGCTCGATCTCGATCTCGCGTTACGCAAACAGCTCTCCGTGTTCATGATCTCGAATTGCAGCGAATATCTGGAAACCGCGA
>JAETTR010000427.1 GCA_021768985.1 Bacillota bacterium | reverse complement strand
TCCTTCGCAGGGTGCGGCGTACGGAATGATCCTTGCGGTAATCATCTTCGCGCTTACGCTGTTCCAGTTCTGGCTGGACAACCGGAAAAAGGACTGAGGAGGGAAAGGCAATGGAAAACGAAAATACTATGCAAATTCCCGTCAAGGAAGAAAAGCAATATTCCGCGTTCCGCTACGCGATGGGCGCAGTGCTCGCCTTCTTCGGGTTCTCCTCTAAAACGCACCGCGCCAGCAAGAAACGGGCGAAGCTCGTCGGCGATATCTTCACCTACGTCATTCTGCTCTTCGGTACCTTCATCATGGTCTATCCCTTCTGGTGGATGTTCGCGGCTTCGTTCGCGAATACGACCTCCTCGATCGAAGGCATGCAGATGAGAACGATGTTCTCGAAGATCGTTTGGTGGCCCGCGTTCGACACCTTCAAGGGGGCGACGCCCTACGGCGGCGCGTTCCACAACTACGCGTTCCTGTTCGAGAGCGCGTTCAAGGGCGGCGGCGCGTCCGGTCTGCCCGCAGGGTTCTCCTATTGGCGCGCGGTGCTCAACAACCTGATCTATTCGGTCGTGCCCGTTGTGGTCGGAGTCATCACGTCGGCGTCCGCCGCGTTCTCGTTCGCCAAGATCGATTGGGTGGGCAGAAACAAGGTGTTCCTGTTCCTGCTTGCGGCGATCATGGTGCCCGGTCCTTCGATCATGACTTCGCAGTTCGTCATGTACAAGAGCTTCGGCATGGGCAACCAGACCCCTTGGGCGCTGATCGTGCCCGGTCTGTTCGGCTCGATCATGACGGTGTTCTTCATTCGTCAGTTCCTCTTCGGGCTTCCGACTTCGATCATCGAAGCGGCGAAGATCGACGGCGCGGGATATTTCCGCATCTTCTGCGGATTCATTCTCCCGCTCGCCATGCCCGCAATCGTGGCGCAGGGGCTTCTTTCCTTCATGGGTTGCTGGAACAACTACATGGCGTCCTTCATCTTCATCAGCCCGCAGTCGGAATGGATCAACCTGCCGCACGCGATGACGATCGTGAGCAACGGACTCGGCTCCAACCTCGGACCCGTGTTGGCTTCGG
>JAETTR010000426.1 GCA_021768985.1 Bacillota bacterium | reverse complement strand
CGCCGGCAGAGCAATGCCGATATATAATCCGATCGCCGCCATCACCACAATCGCGATTACGCAAAAAACGGACAAAACCGTCCAAACTACCGCAACCTTTTTACAGCCCGTACCGCTGTAACGAAAACTGCTGCACATCCTTTCGTAATATTCCGAACTCTGTTTTGTTGCAAGCCATTTCGCAAACGCGACCTCTTCGCTTTTTTCTTTCTTCCCCAATGCAATCAGTTCCGACCGCTGCTCCGCCGCATACTCTTGCTGCAACTCGCGGGTATAATCCCTGCCCGAACAGTCCGGCAAAGCAACGTTACGCACGAAATCGCGGATCGATTTCTGACAGGAAGAATCTTCGGAAGCGGTGTTATGTAAAACGATTTGCTCTCTGCCTGCCGTCGCTTCTTCGGCAACGCGGGAATATTCCCCTTTCGCCACTTCCTCGATCGTCGGTATCTTATCCGCTTCCTGCGAAATCACCGACAAGCCCGCCCGAAGAGCGTACAACTCTTCAAGGATTTTACTTTGTGCTTGTTCCATTTCCTTCTCCTTTAAAAAATTTTGTAAAAAAATAAGGACGCCCACGAGGGGCGCCCGCACAAGGTATCCCTCATGTTTGCGCTACAAGTCCGACCCAATACGGAAAATAGGATACACCGATGCCGTTGTACCTGTACTGAGTCTTAGTATTTACTTGTAGCGCAAAACTATTATAGCATACCCTTAAAAAAATTGCAAGATTTTTTAAATTTTTTTCGGGAAATTTCAGATTCCTATCGATTCCGCACCCGTTCGTAAATTTCTTTCATGGCGGCGGCGTCCTCCGCCTGCGTTCCCGCCGATTCGCTTACGATGTACGGCTCGAGCTTCAAATCCACCAACGCTTCGGCAAGCGGTTCGAACTCGGGACCGTAAACCTCGTCGGCAAAGGTAAGGTGTTTGATCTCTCCCTTCGCGCCGTACATGATCTTGGAAAAGTGCACGTGGAAATGCTTCATACGCTCGTAGCCGAGCCGTTCGAGCATATATTCGAGCCGCGCCGCGTAATCCGCCCGCGTCTTTAGACTGCCCTGTTCGCGCGCGTTCACG
>JAETTR010000425.1 GCA_021768985.1 Bacillota bacterium | reverse complement strand
ATGAAAAGCGCCTGGAACGCATTCATTTCCTTCTTATACACACCGACCACGGTATACTCATCCGTATAGCCGTAGATCGTGGTACGAAACGTCCTTCCGACCGCATCCTCCGTGCCGAACAGCCGTTCCGCGCTTCGCGCCTCCATAACCACATTCTTCTTCCGCCCGAGGATATCGCCCTCATTCAGATACCGTCCGTAGATCACATTGACCGGCTGAACCTCCTGGTACAGATAGTCAATCCCCTGAAAATTAAAGCTCATCTTCGTGCGTCCGGCCTGGACTTCGCTCGAGGTCTGCATATCGCTGTCGATGTAGGCAATCTCGTCCCCGAACGCCGCCTTGATGTCCTCTAAATCCTCCATCGTAAAATAATCGCTCATCCGGATGTCGTCCACCCAGTATCCGATCGACACATACGCCTGCGTGAGACCCACATCCTTATAAAGATCGGAAAACAGCCCCCGCATCGTATCGCCGATGGACACGATCGAGATCACGGAACCGATGCCGATCACGATTCCTAACATCGTTAGGAACGAACGCATCTTATTGGCACGGATCGCATGAAACGCCATCCGCATGTTTTCCATCAGCAGCATGCCGTCCCCTCCTCCCCGGCGTTCTTATTTTTATAAAGCCCCTTCGTGTGCACCACGCCGCTCCGTTCGGTCGGCGTGGGATTGATCTCGTCGCTTATGATCTGGCCGTCGGAAAAACGGATGATCCGCTTGGTAAACGCCGCAATGTTTTCCTCGTGCGTCACGACCACGACTGTCGCGCCCGCCTCATGGAGCTCCGAAAAGATCTCCATGATCTCGATCGAAGCCGCCGTGTCAAGGTTTCCGGTCGGCTCGTCTGCGAGAATCAGGGGCGGCTCGTTGGCAAGCGCCCTGGCGATCGCCACGCGCTGTCTCTGGCCGCCGGAAAGCTCGTTCGGCATATGCGAGGCACGCGCCGAAAGCCCCACGCAGTCCAAAAGCTCCAGGGCCCGCGCGCTGCGATGCTTCTTCGGGATTCTGGCATACGTCATCGGCAGCTCCACATTTTTCTGCGCCGACGTCCTGGAGATCAGATTAAATGAC
>JAETTR010000424.1 GCA_021768985.1 Bacillota bacterium | reverse complement strand
AAAAATCTGGCGTTAATTAACGCCAGACCCAAAAAGGTTTTAGGTTTCAAAAAACCACAAGATTTATTTGAACAATTTTTATCTGAGTGTTGCACTTAGTTTGACAATTCACTCGAAAGACGTGCGATACGAGCGAACGAAACAGCTTGGGAAAACGGGCGGTTGTATGAGCGAAGTATCTTAAATTCGGCGGCACAGGCGAATATTAAGAATCCGAGAAAGTAAGAAAAAGTAATAGAAATCCCTCGCTTCGGCGGGAGATTTTTTTGTCGGGAAGTGCTCGCGGAAACTTTGTTAATTTTTCATTTTCATCTTGACGAATCGGGCGCGTTGGTGTAAAATAATCTTATGGACACCCTAAAAATCGTAGAAATAAAAGAAGATATCAGGTCGCGGAATAACGAACAGGCAAAGGATATCAGACGGGAGATGAAGAAAAAAAAGATCTTTTTTCTCAACGTCATGTCCTCGCCGGGCAGTGGAAAAACGACGCTGTTGACCGAGCTCGTCAACAGGCTGAAAGGGGATTATGCGATCGGCGTGATCGAAGCCGATCTCGATTCGGCGGTGGACGCGGCGACGATCGCCCGCGAGACGGGCGTGAAGGTCGTCCAGATTCACACGGCGGGCGCGTGCCATATCACCTGCCAGATGTCCTATGAAAGTCTTTGCGCGCTCGGCGTGGACGGGCTGGATCTGGTCGTTCTCGAAAATATCGGCAACCTTGTCTGTCCTGCGGAATTCGACACGGGCGCGACGAAAAACCTCGTGCTTCTGTCCGTGCCCGAGGGCGACGATAAGCCGCTGAAATATCCGCTTATGTTCGAAGTGGCTTCCGCCGTAGCGATCACCAAGGCGGACGTGGGCGCGATTTTCGATTTTTCGTGCGAACGCGCGATCCGGAACGTGAAAAAGCGCAATCCCGCCGCGCCCGTATTTATCACTTCGGCGCGGACGGGAGAGGGGATCGACGCGCTTGAAAAATACGTAAGAGAAGAGATCGGAAAAGTAAAGAATGAATCATAATACGAAAAGACTGTGTTTTGCCGCGATCATGCTTGCCGTGGGAATTCTGTTGCCGATGGCGTT
>JAETTR010000423.1 GCA_021768985.1 Bacillota bacterium | reverse complement strand
GGCGTGGAAGCGGACGATTACGCGTATGGTCTGCGCGTTCTCGAAGAGGGCAAGTACACCGTCAAGGCGGTGGATATGGCAGGCAACGAGAGCGAAGTCTCGTTCGAGATCGACCGCACGAAACCGACGTTCACGGCAAGTGTTGCGTCCGGCCAGGCGACCGGCAAGGATATCACGCTGACGGCGAATGAAGTCGTCGACTTTGTGATCGACGGCGTAACCGTGGCGACGGGGACCGAGTACACGATCAGCCAAAGCGGCCTCACGGTCGTGAGAATCTACGATTTGGCAGGCAACTACGGCGGCGCGTATAAGGCGAACATCGACAAGAGCGCGCCCATTCTCAGCGCAGTGATCGAGGGAACGAACAAGGCAGTGGAAAACGGCGCGACGGTGAAACAGAACGTGACGGTGAAAGCGAGCAAGGCCTCGTATTTCATCGTGAACGATGGGGAGCCGACGGCGAGAGCGAACTTTGTGAAACTCAAGGCGTCGGGGACCTTCACGGTCAAGGCGGTGGATCTGCTCGGCAATGTTTCCGAAGTGTTCACCGTGACGATCAAAAAGTAAAAATGGGAAAGATGTAAAAACTGCTGTGCATTTGCAGAGCGGAATCAACAAAAAAGGAACCGGCGTTTTTAATACGCCGGTTCCTTTTTTTGGGATGGGGAAGGGCTATGCTTCCCGCTGCAGCTTGCCGATGACAAGGCCCATGCAATAAATGCTGTCGCCCTCCCGCAAAGGGATATCTGCATAGGCGGGGTTTTTGGAAATCAACCGGTGTTCTCCAAGCTGTTTGATATACAACTGTCCGTTTACGATAAAAATACCAATCTCGCCAGGCTCCACAATCGGCTGGGATTTAATCAACACCGTGTCTCCATCTGAGAAATCGGGCTCCATACTGCTTCCTGAAACAGGAACTGCAAAATCCGCACGCATGGTCATGGCGTTTGCCGGGGCCTGTACGGCGGTTTTTTGTACGTCGGAGAAAAACATGCCGCTGCCGGCCGAGGCGGGGAAGTTGTATGCGTCGATGCTGATGACGTTGTCCTGCATGACGGGAAAGACCGTGTTGAGCATGCGCTCATGCTCTTTG
>JAETTR010000422.1 GCA_021768985.1 Bacillota bacterium | reverse complement strand
CATACGCCTTTATGATGTGCGCCACGCTCTCACCCCCTAACGGCCCGAATACGATTTCATTGTGACGCTTACTTTCGCAACAAGCAGATTGCCGCGGTTGTCATAGCGTTTCAGCGAATTAGACAGTTTCGTGATAACCCACTTGTTTGTGCCGTAGGCTTTCGGCACGATGACAAGGCGGTGAACCTCTCCGCGCCGCATTGCTATAAGCAATTTTGAAACATCCGCAATCGGGTTCACTCCCAAAAATGCGGAAAAGAACATTGTAAACGTCATGCTTTCAACGTCCGTCCCCGTGAACTCTAAAAGGGGTTCTTTCAAATGCCTGTCATGCGTCGAATACTTCGCGCCGCTGTCCCATTTCAGGCCGTCAAACGTCTTGATCTGATTTCTTGAAACGGCAAAGGTGATGTCGCCCCAAGTTCCGATAACTGCCATCTTTTATATCCCTCCTATCACGAACCCGTCGCCGTCGTTCGTCGGGATATAAAGACAAAGCACATAGTCGCCCGGCGACGGTAGCCACGGGCTGATTGTGACTTTGTGCGTGTGCGACGCAAAGGACGCGTCGCCGCTTCCGCCTGATTCCGTTTGTGTTTCCTGCACAACGTCTTTTGCCGGAATGAACGGCGGGTTCTTAATCACTTTCAGGGGACCCGAAACAAAGGTTGTCCCCATATCCTTAAAGGTCACGCGGGCGGTTCTGTCTGCGGCATTGACGGAGGAAACCCAGCCCGTGCGAACGATGTTTTTATAAACGCTTGCTTCTCCCATCAATACCCCTCCAACACGCGGCGTAATTTGACGCTGGTTGTGTACCCGCTCGACGAAACGGAATGCGTCGCGCTCTCGACGATGTACTTTCCGTCGAACGCTCCGTACCCTTTCACGGTCACGGTCACGCCCGCAACCAGCCCAGCGTCGCCGACAAGTGTAAAACTGGCGGTGAATTGCTGTCCGTTCTTCTCCCGCAACCGCTTTTCTGCAAGCGTTTTCGCTTCCGCGTTGCTCGAAACCTTTTCTTTGATCTCCAGCACCTGTGCGCTTTCGCTTGTATCAGCGTCCGGGGCCTTGTACGTCGCTTCATAGGTCGCCCCGCTC
>JAETTR010000421.1 GCA_021768985.1 Bacillota bacterium | reverse complement strand
CGGCGGCATATAACTACGATATAAGATTGTTCATGAAAAAATGGCTTGCCGATTTACGCAACGACCAAAAGGCAGACGGCAAACTTCCGCACGTTGCGCCGGACGTATTGCGCGGAGAGAGCGACAGCTCTACTGCGGCGATGTGGTGCGACGCGGTTACCATGGTGCCTTGGAAACTATATATAATGTACGGCGACAAAAGCTATCTTGCCGATAATTTCGAGGCAATGAAGAAGTTTATCTCCGCCCGCGAACGGAATATGAAAAACGGGCTGATTGCGGAAGGATTTGAGTGGGGGGATTGGCTCGCGCTCGACAACGAAACGATCATCGGCAACGGCGTGTTCGGCAGAACGGATTCGTATTATATTGTAAATATACTACACGTTCATTCGCTGAAAATCGTTGCGGAAACGGCAAAGCTGTTGGGAGAAAAACTCGACGAAGGAATCTATCAAGAAAAGTACGAAACTCATCTCAAACGAGTGCGGGAGGAGTATTTTACGGTAGGCGGAAGACTGTGCCTAGACACGGTTACGGCACAGGTTTTGGCTTTGAATTTCAATATCGTGCCCGAAGCGCATCGGGCAAGCCTTGCAAAAACGCTCAACGAAAACGTGATCAAACACGGCTACCGCATGGTAACGGGGTTTATCGGCTCGCCGTATTTATTGTTTGCGCTTGCCGATAACGGGAATTTTGAAACGGCGCGGCGGGTGCTCTTGAACAACGGATATCCGAGTTGGTTATATGAAGTAGACATGGGCGCAACGACGGTATGGGAACGTTGGAACAGTCTGATGCCGGACGGCACTCCCAATCCGGACGGCATGAACAGCTATAACCATTATGCTTACGGCTCCGTCATGGAGTTCGTCTACCGCAGAATCGCGGGAATCGAGCCGCTCGAAGCCGGGTTCAAAAAAATAAGGATCGCGCCCAATCCCTGCAGGGGACTTGCGGCATTCAAATCCGAATACGACAGCGTAAACGGAAAAATTATTTCCAACTATGAGCAAAAGGACGGCAAGATTACATATACGGTAGAAATCCCCGATGGCGTAAAAGCGGAGATCGTTCTGCCGAACGAACAGCCTATAAA
>JAETTR010000420.1 GCA_021768985.1 Bacillota bacterium | reverse complement strand
CCCCCTCTAATCAGCGGGCAAAGCTGCTCGTCGGCGCCTACGGCAAGGGTAAGTCCCATGTCGTGCTCGCGGCGCTGATGGCGATGTGGTGCAAAGACCCCGGAGCATTTCAGAGAATCACAAACGCATATAGGCGCAGGAACAGCGGTTTTGCAGAGACCTTCGACAGATTCGTTCAAGATGGCCAGCGCTTGCTTCCCGTCGTTATTTCGGGAAGCACGTCTGATCTTCGCCATTCGCTTCTTTTCGCGCTCAGAAATGCCCTGAAGCTTTGCGATTCCACCGATCTTATGCCTTCGACGAATTACGACGGCGCAATTAGAGTACTTGACAGATGGCGCCGCGATTATCCGAGCACGCTGAAACGATATGAAGAGCTTACGGGCTCGACCTACGGTACGACTGTCGCAAAACTGCGCGCCCTGGAAACTGAAACGTATGAAGAGTTCGTTGCCGCCTACCCAAGCTTGACCTCGGGTAGCACGTTTGATGTGCTCGACGGAGCAGACGTGCTTTCCGTATACGAGCAGGTGCTCTCCGGCCTTGCCGAGCGCGGCGTTAGCGGTCTTTATGTCGTCTACGACGAATTCAGCAAGTATCTAGAGACGAGCATAGGACGAGCCACCGTTGAAGACACGAGGCTTCTTCAGGACTTTGCCGAGGCATGCAACAGGAGCGGCGCAGAAAAGCAGCTACATCTTCTGCTTATTAGCCACAAAAGCATCTCGAACTACATTGACGCCGACCTGCCCAAAGAGAAGGTCGATGGGTGGCGCGGCGTGTCCGGTCGCTTTGAAGAAATCGAAATGTCCGACGACGAGAACCAGTCCTACGAGCTCATGTCTTCGGCGATTATCAAGGATTCCACGAAGTGGAGCCATTGGCGCTGTGATCATGAAGCGCTTCTATCGCGAATCGAGGGACGCTACGTTCATAATGGACTTTTCGCGGGCAATATGTCCGATGTCGTTGTGCGTGGTTGCTACCCGTTGCATCCGTTGACGGCGTTCTTGCTCCCGAAGCTGTCTGAGAAGGTTGCCCAGAACGAGAGAACCCTGTTCACCTTCCTGTGCGCCGAAGGCGACAAAACCATGTCGGCGGTTCTG
>JAETTR010000419.1 GCA_021768985.1 Bacillota bacterium | reverse complement strand
TGTCATCCCTATACGCAGGGGCTGCAAAAGTCGAAGCCGACGATGAATTCGTCCGAAGATCAGCTGTTCAATATTCCGGGCAACGTTCCCAATCCCGTCGATATGCCCGCCAATTGCTATTTCAAAGAACGGTGCTCGCAGTGTATAGGCAAATGTTCGGGCGAATATCCCGGCATGGTACAGGTAAGCCCCACGCATTTTGTCGCTTGTCATTTGTACGCCCCGAAGGAAGATTGATATGGAAACAGAAGAAACGAAACAGAATTCACTTGATCCGAAAGAGGAAAATGAGTTTTCAGGTTACGACGATCAGGCGGAATTTGCCCGGGAGCAAGCGGAACGGGACACAAAGGTGGAAGAGGATAAGGTTCTTCCTCCCGATCCCGACGCTCTTTTAGAGGTAAGACATCTGAAGAAATATTTTACCTTGAAAAAGACGGTGATGGGTAAACCCATAACCAGTCTGAAAGCGGTGGACGACGTGTCTTTCAAGATACGATCCGGGGAAACGCTCGGTATCGTCGGCGAGTCCGGCTGCGGAAAGACGACGATGGGCCGAACGGTTTTGAAGCTGCATCAACCTACTTCCGGCCAGATTTTCTTTGAGGGAAAGGATATCGCGGGCTATAAACTGAAGGAGATGAATGCTCTGCGCACGAAAATGCAGATCGTCTTTCAGGATCCGTATTCGTCCCTGCCCCCGAGAAGCACCGTCGGCGATATTCTTGCCGAGCCCGTCAAGGTTCATAAGATCGTGCCGCCTTCTCAGATAAAGGACTACGTATTGAGCATCATGGAAAAATGCGGGCTTCGGGATTATTTTTACGAAAGGTACCCGCACGAGTTTTCGGGCGGGCAGCGTCAGCGTATCTGTATCGCGCGGGCGTTGGTCGTCGATCCGAAACTTGTCGTCTGCGACGAGCCGGTTTCCGCGCTCGACGTTTCCATTCAGGCGCAGATTATCAACCTTCTGAAAAATTTACAGAAGGAAAGACAGCTGACGTATTTGTTTATTTCGCACGATTTGTCGGTCGTGAAATACATTTCCGACCGTATCGGCGTCATGTATCTGGGTTCGATGGTCGAATTCGGCGATAAGGATAAAAT
>JAETTR010000418.1 GCA_021768985.1 Bacillota bacterium | reverse complement strand
ATCCCGATTGTATCGAAATTTGGTATATTATCGACGAAGGTCAGCCCGATTATTATAAAGCGACCTATTCGAACGGGTTCGTTTACTTTGAAACGACGCACTTCTCTACCTACACGGTGGTGCGCATGTCGCCGTTGGAGCGTTGCGAACGCTACGGGCATAACAACCGTTTGATGAACAGCGTTCAAGCGACCTGTACGACGAACGGCTACGAACAATGGATGTGCACCCGTTGCGGGAAAACGGAACTGAAGAATCAGCAACCCGCGCTCGGACACGATCCGCAGCTTAAGGGCGAAGCGGTAGCCGCCACCTGCACCGTGCAGGGCACGGCGGAATACGCCTGCTCCCATGACGGTTGCGATTACGGCTATATCGTAATTACCGCGGCGATCGGGCATAATTGGTTGCCCGTCGACAAACTCTGCGTTCAGGCGACCTGCCGACAGGCGGGGAAAGCGGTGTTCGAGTGCGAGCATTGCAAAGAGAGCTATACGCAGACGCTCATGCAGTTGCAACACAATTTCAAAGAAGTAAAGACGGCGCCTACCTGCACCGCGGGCGGTTATTCCACCTTTACTTGCTCGGCTTGCGCGTACAGCTACGTCGGCGCGTTCAAAGACGCGCTCGGGCACAATTATGCGGAAACGGTGGTCGCGCCTACCTGTACGGCGGACGGCTACACGCTGCACGCATGTGCGAATTGCGGCAACGAATTCAAAACGGATATCACGCCCAAAGCGCACAGCTGGAACATCGAAGTTCCTACCTGCGGACAGGGACAGAAATGTCTGGTTTGCGGTGCGGACGGACTTCCCGCGACGGGCGCGCACGATATGGGAAGCAACGGCGTCTGCAAGGTTTGCGGCACGGGTTGCAACCATGATTTCGAAACCACGACGGTAGCCGCTACCTGCACGACGCGCGGCTATACCTTAAAGATCTGTAAGGTATGCAAAATCGAAGAAAAGACGGACTTCACGCCTGCGCTCGGACACGAGGGAACGACGGAATGCGTACGTTGCGGCGCTTCGCTTCTGCCCGAAGGCTTCTTCAAAAACGCGCTCGAAAGCTTGTTGAAGAGTCAGATTGCCTTGAAGGCGGAGAA
>JAETTR010000417.1 GCA_021768985.1 Bacillota bacterium | reverse complement strand
GCGCTGAACGGTTCGATTGCGGGCGGGTTCTATCTCCGCGGCAACGCAAATTTAGAACTTGGCGGCAGCGCGCGCATTTACAGTAACACGGCTGCGGGCATCACGAAGAACGTCTATCACGAAACAAACGATAAAAAGTATCCGATCGTAGAGGATATCACGTCCGACTTCTACGTGGGAATCACCAAAGTCACGAACAACTATGAGAATACCGACGGGTTGGTGTTCACGACCGATTGGGGGAACCACTTCAAAGCAGAATCCGCAGGCGGAAAATTCTTTGCCGATTTACCCAACTTGTATGAGGTCATCGACAACGATAAGGGCGAACAGACAGAAGAGGCGTTCTGGTGCGTGAATAACGCGAAGAACTGGAGTGAAGCGGTCGCGAAGAGTCAGAGCGACGGACAGGTGAAGCTTGTAAAACTTCGCTTTGCATGGACGGCGAATACGAGTTCTGTGACGACTACGAGCTACGGCACGTCGTTGCAGGAGCAGTATTCCACGGGCTTCAACTACGGCGGTTTGCAGGTGCCGAGCAACGCAAAGATACGGCTCGACATGAACGGATTCACCATTCACCGTAATCTGACGAGCAGTACGAAACGTGCATACGGCTGGGTCATTCAGACGCAGGGACAACTTGAAATCTTCGACAGCTCGGCGAATAAGGCGGGCGTGATCCGCGGCGGCTATTCTTCCAATACGGGCGGCGGAATCTATTTCTACGGCGGCACGCTCTCGATTCACGACGTTTCGGTCAACAACAACTACGGTGCGTACGGCGGCGGGATCGATATCGCAGGCAACTATAAGTTGACGCTCGGCGGCGCGGTCAAGGTCTATAATAACTACGATTATACTTCGGGAACCTCTCTCGTGCGCAATATTTACATGCGCAACGCTTCTACGGTGATCGACATCGACTCGAAGCTGACGGGCGGAGAGAAATTCAGTATTTATCGTGCGGGTCGCGGAATCTTCACGAACGGGTTCGGCGAGAATAACCCCGGCGTGGAGCCGAAGAGCGTGTTTACGTCGGAAAACACGCCCGATTACGAGGTGGAGAACGGCACGGCGAACGGACAGACGGAAGCGGAGCAGTGGTGTTACGACAACGCG
>JAETTR010000416.1 GCA_021768985.1 Bacillota bacterium | reverse complement strand
GGTTAAGCCTCGCGGCGGAGGTGGACGAATGAGCGGCGCGGCGGTGCGGACGGCCTACCGTCTAAATGTGAGCAAGACGAAACTTTACAGGCTTGCAAAACAGTATTACCCGGAAATCGGGCCTATGAAAGCGGCGACGTTTATCAAATACCCGCGCTCTCGGGACTATGCCCTCGATTTCAAGGCCGGAGAACACTATCACCATTTATTTTTGTCGGTATGCGGTGGACAAGCCCGCCTCGGCGACGATTGCTCTACCTATGACAACGAGGGGGAGCGGGTGTCGCGCTGGGAGTGTCGCTCTCTCACATTGGACGAGCTCCGGGCGCTCGATATGGTCGAGGAGGTCGGAGCATGATAGCAATATGTAGAGAGGTAGACAAAAACGGCGGCGGTATCGCGGTCTATCCGATTGAAAGCGAGGTAACGGAAAGGCTTTTAACGTGTTTGACGTTGCGAGCGCGGTTAAATCCAGAATTGCGGTATTTTGTAACCGCCCGCGTTCGCTGGGAAAACGAGAGCGCCCGGAAGTTAATAGAGAACTCGCTCCGCCGGAAAAATGTAACCGCGAGCACAATCGCGGCGGTCGGGGGGCTTGTGGAGCTATGAGCGAGGAGCCGAAAATACTCGCCTCTATCTCCGGCGGGAAAGACTCGCTCGCGGCCCTCATAACGCATATCGAAAGCGGCGGGCGGTGCGACGGCGCGGTCTATTGCCGGATAATGTTCGACGACGAGACGAGCGCGGAATACCCGGAGCATGAGGATTTCTTATTTAACAAGTGTTTTCCGACGCTCGAGCGGGAGTACGGGGTAAAAACGACCATCGTACAACAAAGCTATACATACGTCGAGCGTTTTCACAAGATTATCACGAGGAACACAAAAAACAAGGGGAGAATTTACGGCTTTCCTTTTATCCGGGGTTCGTGGTGTAATTCAGACCTCAAGCTCCACCCGTTACGGAAATTCAAAAAAGAGATAGGGGAGTTTATCGAAATTGTAGGCATAGCCGCCGACGAAACGGAGCGGGCAGAGAAAAAGACCGTTACGGGAAAGATACTCCCTCTCGTCGAGCATGGAATTACGGAGGCGGGGGCTTTTGAGGTTTGTCGGAGGCGGGGG
>JAETTR010000415.1 GCA_021768985.1 Bacillota bacterium | reverse complement strand
TAGAACCCACCAAGTCGCCCGCGGTCGCCCGCTTCATCTTCATGTTTTGGTTTGCGGTAATGTCTGATTGCTTGACGTTGTACGTTTCCCGGATAACCTTTCCCGATTGTGAACGTACCGTACCCAGCGCCCGGTTTATGACGTTGAAAAGCGCCCGGTTCGGCGCGCCTTTGATGTCCCCTAAAAGCAGATTTACCCGCTCGATCTGTTCGTTCGTTATCTCAATCATTCGGTCAACCCCTCCAAATAAAGCACGATTTCCCCGGCTTCCGGGTGAACCTTTGTGATTGTGTAAACGTCGTCGCCGATCTCCACGGTTTCATCTTTTTTCGGGGTCCGTTTCAAGAGGGAAAGAGGGGCGTACATTACCAAATCGACAAGAATTAAACCGTCCACGTGGTCGGTGGACGGCTTTTTCCTGTCCTGCGCTCCGCCGTCGTCAAGAATGACCGGGCCTTTGTACCGGGTCCCGGAAATCCAAAACTCCAAAACGTCCGCGTGTTCGTTGCTGTTGTGAAAAACGGTCGTCAAGTCCCGCTCGACTTGCGCTTTGAAGTTCATTAAAGAACCTTTGCAACAAACCAGCTATTGACCTCATGCGGCACGGTCAGCGGCTTGCTGTTGATCTGCAAGAAACGGCGGTCCGGGCGGCGCTCCACCCACGTCTGCGGCACTTTGTCGCCCTCGACGGTAACAAAGTTCACGCCGTTGTCGGCAAGCATAGTCACCGCGCCGTAATAGATCGAATAGTCCGCTTCCGTGGAAAGCAGGGCAAGCGTTCCGTCAGGAACAAGCGGCTTGTCCTCCGGCGCGTCGGGGTTGGTCCAGTTGTCAAGATACCATTCGTTGTACTGGTAGATGTCCAGCCCCATTTTGTGAACGCTCCCGATGTAGGTAAGGCCGTTCGGAAGCTGGCGGGGCTTGATGACCGCAAGATCATAGCCCTTGATGTCCAGCACTTCCTTTACCTTTGCGTTGTTTACAAAGGCGTTCGCAACGTCCTTTGCCATGACGCAAATATTGCAGTTCACGAAACCGTTTTTCTGTACGGTTTCGTGCCACCGCTCAAGGTCGGCCAGCGGGTCAGCGGTCGGGCTGGTCCATTTCAGCGCGTCGGTGACGAT
>JAETTR010000414.1 GCA_021768985.1 Bacillota bacterium | reverse complement strand
AACAGCAAAGATCTGAACATGAGCGCGCACCTTTCCGAGCTCGCGCGGGCGGGCGTGACCTCTTTTAAAATCGAAGGGCGCATGAAGAGCGAATACTATCTCGCCACGGTCGTGAACGCATACCGCAGAATTCTCGACGGAGGGTATACCGAATCGCTCGGCGCGGAATTACTGTGCGCCGCCCATCGCGCCTATACGACGGCGTACGCTCTGGGCGAAAACCGCGATACGGTCACTTACGAGCATTCGCAGACGAAGGGAACGTGCGAATACGTCGCCGACGTGCTCGGCTGGGAGAACGGGATCGCCGTCGTGGAAATGAAGAACCGATTCCGCGAAGGGGATCGTCTGGAAGTGCTCTCGCCCTCGGCGGCGTTCGGGAAAACGGTGACGGTAAAAAATATGAAGGACCCGCTCGGCGCGCTTTGCCCCGACGCGAAATTGGTCTGCGCGCGGTACGCGTTCGAGTGTCCGGTTCCGCTTTGCAAGGGAGATATTTTAAGAAGAAGAGTCTGAATAAAATCGGCGGGATTTTGCGCCGAATGCGGCATATAATATAATATGAATCCGCAGGAACGTTTTCGCCGCAGGGGATTCCTTGCGGCGCTGATTATTTTTACGGCGATCGTCCTGACGTTCGTCGGCTACCTCTTTGCCGCGGGGCGGGATTACGTGCGCGTCAGTCTGCCGCAGCGGTATTGGCTGCTCGTGCGGGAGTGCGAAGATTCCACCGCGGCGGCGATCATCGGGCAAAGCTACGTTTCGGGCGGCGCGGGATTTCTGTACGAGGCGGGCGGCAGACAGACGGTCGCGCTCGCCTGTTATTACGAAGAGGCGACCGCGTCGAGCGTTTCGACGACGATGGCGGAAAAGGGCGTGGAAACGCGGGTGATACCGCTTACGCCCTCCGATTTCGAACTGAACGGCAACGCGGCGGCGCAGCAAAAGAGAATCGCCGCGAACGCGGATACCGTGGATACGTGCGCGAAAATTTTATACGATACGGCAAACGGATTGGAGCGCGCGGAGCTGTCGCAGGAGGGCGCGCGGGCGGCGGTCCGCGGAGTCGTGAGCTCGTTGAGGGGGCTCGCCAAAGAGAACACGGGGGCGTTCTACGAGAGCTGGAAC
>JAETTR010000020.1 GCA_021768985.1 Bacillota bacterium | reverse complement strand
CGTTGCGGCTCCTCTTCCCCAAAAATTACGCTGCGCGTTCTTTTTCGGGAGCCCTACGATATCGGCGGCGTTTCGTTCTTCAAATAGCTCGCGCGCAACTGTCCGCAGGCGCCGCCGATATCGGCGCCCATACTGCGGCGGAGCGTGACGGAAATCCCGTTCTTTTCGAGCACGCCCAAAAAACGGTACGCTTCCTTTTCGCCGATCGAAGTCAGCTTCCGCTCCTTCACCTCGTTCAGACGGATCAGATTCACGTGGCAGGGCTTGCCCTTTAACAGCTCGGCAAGCGCGAGCGCGTGCGCCTCGTCCGCGTTCTCGCCCGAAATCAGACTGTATTCGAAAATATACCGCCGACCCGTCTTGCGGAAGTACAGCGCGCAGGCGTCTAAAATCTCCGCGATTTTATATTTGTTTGCGACCGGCATGGTGCGTCTGCGCTCCGCATCCGTCACCGCGTGCAACGACACGGTCAGATTGAGCGGAATTCCCTCGTCGGAAAACCGCTTCATCTCGGGCACAAGCCCGCAGGTGGAAAGGCTCACGTTCCGCGCGCTGATGTGAATGCCGCCCTCGGCGGTGAGATTGCGCAGAAATTTCACGACGTTCCCGTAGTTGTCGAAGGGTTCGCCGCTCCCCATGAGCACCACGTTGGTGACGGCGCGGTCTTTCAGATTCCCGCCCGAAGCGCGGTTGACGGCAAGGATCTGCGACAGAATCTCTCCCGCCGTGAGGTTACGCACCAACCCGCCGAGGGTGGAAGCGCAGAACCTGCACCCCATGCGGCACCCCACCTGCGTGGATACGCACTGCGTGTTGCCGTACTTATAGGACATGAGCACCCCTTCCACGAGGTTGCCGTCCGCAAGGCGGAAGAGAAATTTTTTCGTGCCGTCCGACGAGGTGAACGTTTCGTGAATCGCGACGGGCTCGTCCTCGTACGAAGCCAGAAGCGTCGCCCGAAGGCTCGGGGAAACGGGAAGCTCGGAAATCTTTTTCCCCTGCATCAGCCCGAGATAGATCTGTTCGACGCGGAACTTCTTCTCGCCCAGACTTTCGACCAATGCGTTCAGCTCTTCCCGCGATAAGCTCTGTAAAATCTGTTTCATACGCCCGCCGTCTCCGCAAGCGCGGCAAACATCTCTTCCATGACCCGTTGGGAAGGGATATGCCCTTCATTTTCCGCAACGACGCAGGTCAGAAACGCCGAACCGAGCTCGGAAAACAACGCTTGCACGTCTTTTACGGGGGTCACCAGATCCTCCGTTCCTCCGAACACCGTATACGGCACGCGCACGTTTGCAAACTCCCGCCGAAGATCGATAACGCTCAACTCCTTCATGAGCGACTCGCATTTCCGGTAACCGTTTACGAAACAGGCGAGCGCGTCCGAAAAACGGTAATCCTTGCTTGCAAATATCTCTTTCACGGGATTGATTCCGTTCGGGGAACCGTTTCCGACGTATGCGTTCGTATATTTCCGCGCAGTCCTGGAAATCAGCGTGATTTGCTTCGGATCGGGCGCCGCGCAATTTGCGATTTCCCGCATGCGGGCTTTGACCTTTTCGGGCGCGGACGAGCGCTCCACCGCGTCGAAAAACGCTTCCGAACGCAAGGGCGGCAACAGAATCTGCCCCGCGGCGAACACGCCGTCGATCAGATCGGGCAACGCCGTCGCCGTTTTCAAAGAGAGCACGCTCCCCCAGCTGATCCCGAACAGATAGAGCTTTTCGGCGGGGAACCGCCCTTTAAGGTAACGCACGAGCTGTTCCGTCATGCGGACGAAATCATCGGTACGAAAGCGGTCGTTTAACGGGTAACGATTCGCGCCGCAACCGAGCTGATCCCAGTACACCGCGGTAAACTTTTTCGTAATCTCCGGAAAAAGTCCGCGCGCGCCCACGCAAAAAGGAATCGGAAACCCCGGACCCCCGTGCAAAAACAACAGAACGGGCGCGCCCTTGCGGTAGCTCTCGATTAAAATTTTCTGTTCTATGCCGCCGAGCGATACGCGGCACACTTCGGAGATCTCGCAGCTCCGGATATACTCTTTCCGTTTCCGATTCATTTTACCCCTCCGAAACGTCTTATTTTGCACACGTAGAACCCCGCGCCGAACGCGGTATCGGGCAGAAACTGCAAGCCGAATTCCGTGTTTTCGTGCGACAGCGGGCTTGCGATCTGCTCCGCCGCAAATTCGGGATTCGCCTGCAAAAACGCGCGCACCGTACCGTCGTTTTCCTCCCCGAGAATCGAACAAGTGGAATAATACAGCGCGCCGCCCGCCTTTACGTATCGGGCGCAATTGTTTAAAATCGCGCGCTGAATCTTTAACAGTTCCGCGAAATCCGCCTCCGTTTTCCGCAAAGGCAGATCCGGATTTTCGGCGACCGTGCCCAAACCCGAACAGGGCGCGTCGCACAGCACGCCGTCGAACGCGAACGCCCATTCGGGGCGGAATACCGAGGAATCCGCCTGCATTGCGGTCACGTTCCGAACGCCCATGCGGCGGCAATACGATTCGATCAACGAAACGCGGTGCGGGTGCAGCTCGCACGCGGTAATTTCCTTACACTTCTTCGAGAGCAGCACGGATTTCCCGCCCGGCGCGGCGCACGCGTCGAGCAACCGTTCGCAGGGCTCCACCGCCGCGCAGATCGCAACGCTCCCCACCGATTGGAAGGTATACGCGCCCTCGTCGAACTTCCCGTCCCGCGCGAACTTTTCGAACAGATAAAGATGCGGGAAGGGCGTTTCGGTATGCGGACGGGAGAGGTACTCCTCTTCGCCGCGCTCGAACCGCACGGAAATCCCGCCGCTTTTTGCAAGCAGAATCTTTTCCGTTCTCTTGCCGTAGACCGCAAACAGCTTCTCCGCGGCGAACCGCGGGAAATTGCTCTTCATGCACAGCCCCTCGATTCCCTCGGGAACGATGACCTTACTCTCGTCGAACGCGCGCAGAAAAGCGTTCACGAACCCCGCCATGCCGCCCTTGCCGAGCTTCTTGCACAGATCGACCGCCGTGTCCGTCACCATATAGCGGGATTTTTTGAGCACGGTCAGCCAATACAGCGAGATCTTCAACAGAATCCGCACGCTCTGTTTGGGATTCCTGGGCGCAAAGGTGCGGATACACTGCGAAAAATAGCCGTCGTTCTCGAGCACGCCGTACACCGTTTTTACCGTGCGCGCGCGTTGAAATTCCTCGATCGGGGTTTCGGCGAGCGCGATTTTTAAATGCGCGCCCTCGCCGTATATCCGATTCAAAATAACGTACGGATCATAAAACGGGTTCGTCAAAGCGCATGCCCTCGCTTATTTTTCTGCCGTTGCAAAAGTCTTTGTCGCTCATCGCCTTCCCGCCCGCGGGTTGCAGTCGGGTAATCCGCACGGCGCCCTCGCCGCATTTGACGATCAATCCCGTTTTGGGCGATGCGCGGAGCACCTCGCCGTAAGCCGCGCGCGAATCCGTATCCACGCTCTCCGCGAAGAGGAAGTTGAGCGTCAGTCCGTTCACCGTGCCGAAGGAAAGCGGCGCGGGAGAAAGCCCGCGCACAAGCGCGCTCACTTCGGCGGACGGGCGGGAGAAATCGACCTGCGTGCGCGATACCTTTTTGCACGCGAAGCCTGCGCCCTGTTTCCTAAGAACGGCTTCCCCTTTTTCCACCGCCTTCAACGCCTTTACGATGAGCGCCGCGCCGACGCGCGAAAGCCGATCGGAAAGCGTTCCCGCGGTGTCCGTAGTCTCGATCGGAACCTCCTCGGTAAGAAAGATATCTCCCGTGTCCATGCCGATGTCCGTCTTCATGATCGTGACGCCCGTCGTCTTTGCGCCGTCCATGACCGCGCGAGCGATCGGCGCCGCGCCGCGGTAGGCGGGAAGCAGACTCGCATGCACGTTCCACACCCCGCGCGGAAAGAGATCGAGCACCTCCTGCGTCAACAGCTGACCGTATGCGCACGTGACCATCAGTTCCGCGCCCGCGGCGCAGAGCGCGGAATAGTCCGCCTTTAATTTTTCGGGTTGCAAAACGGGAATTTCCAACGCTTCCGCCGCGCGCTTCACGGGCGAAGGAGTCGGAATTCCCTTTCTGCCCTGCGGCTTATCCGGTTGCGTGAGCACGGCGGCAATCTCGAACCCCGCCGCATGCAACGCGTCAAGAGACGGAACCGAAAACTCGGGCGTACCCGCAAAAACGATTTTCATAATCACCTCCGAAAACGGGATCGGGCTTTAATCCTCTTCGTCGCGGATATCTACCGCCTTATCGGTATAGATCACCCCGTCCAGATGGTCGAGCTCGTGGCAGATCGCACGGGCGAAGAACCCGCGCGCGACGAGCGAATAGCGATCCCCCTTGCGGTCGGAATAGACGATTTTCACTTTGTTGGGGCGGGTGACGATCCCCGATTTCCCGACGACCGACAGGCACCCCTCGGGTCCCGTCTGTTCCCCCTTCTGCCACACGAACGCGGGGTTGATAAACTCGAAATACCCCTCGTCCACGTCTACGATCACGGCGCGGAGGGGCACGCCGACCTGCGGCGCGGCAAGTCCCGCGCCTCTTGCGTCGCGGAGCGTTTCCTTCATGTCGTCGAGCAGCGTGCAAAGCTCCCCGTCGAAACGGGTCACCGGCTCGCATTTTTGGCGGAGAACTTCATCGCCGATCTGTACGATTTTACGAATCATAATCTTTTCCTTTTAACTTAAATTGCTCGGATTTTCTTCCACGTACACGAGCACGTTTTTATATTTTTCGTCGTATACGGCGGAATAGATCTCTTTTAAAACGTCGCCTTCGACAAGGCGCATGAGCACCTGATAGCGGTACTTGTTCTGAATGCGTTTCACGGGCGCGTGCATGCGGTTGAAGAAAAGAAATTTCTCCAAATGCGCCGCGTAGACCTGCTGCAATCGCCCGTAAACTTCCTTTAAAATCTCCACCGTTTCCCGCTCGTCCTCGCCCGAAACCATGACGCGCACGATCTTCGCGAAGGGCGGGAACGCCGTTGCGGCGCGCATGGCGATTTCGTGTTCGTAAAACCCTTCGTAGTCGTACTTCGCCGCAAAACGCAGGATATAATTTTCGGGGTCGTAGGTCTGCAACACGACCTTGCCCTGCGCCTCCGCCCTGCCGCTCCTGCCCGCGACCTGCGTGACGAGCTGAAAGGTGCGTTCGCCGCTGCGGTAGTCGGGAAAATGCAGACTCATGTCCGCGTCGAGAATCCCGACGAGCGTGACGGACGGGAAATCGTGCCCCTTGGCGACCATCTGCGTGCCGACGAGGATATCCGCTTCCCGACGGGAAAAGCGGCTCAATATCTCGTAATGCCCCTCTTTTCCGCTCGTCGTATCCACGTCCATGCGCAGAATGCGCGACGCGGGATACAGCTTTTTCAGCTCCTGCACCACCTTCTGGGTGCCCGTGCCCACGTAGCCGATATGCCGTCCGCCGCATGAGGGGCAGGCGGGCAGCATTTTATAACGCGCGCCGCAATAGTGGCATTTCAGGCAGTCCTCTTCGCTGTGATAGGTCAGCGAAACGTCGCAGTGCTCGCACTTGGCGACGTAGCCGCAATCGCGGCAGATCACCGTCTGTGCGTAACCGCGGCGGTTGAGAAACAGAATCGCCTGATTGCCCGAATCGAGCGTGTTCTGCAATTTTTCGCGCAACGCCGCAGAAAAGGGCGAAGGGTTTCCCCGCCGCACTTCCCGCCGCATATCCACGATTTCGACCTCGGGCATAGGTCGGGCGTTGATCCGGTCGGGCAGGCGCACGAGCTCGAACTCGCCCTCCATGGCGCGGCGGTAGGTCTCCACCGCCGGAGTCGCGCTGCCGAGCACGATTTTACAGCGGTTGTATTTCGCCCGCAGGCGGGCGATTTCGAAGGTCGTATAACGGGGAGAGGTTTCCGAGGAATAACTTCCGTCGTGTTCCTCGTCGATCACGATCACGCCGATGTTTTCGAGGGGTGCGAACACCGCCGAACGGGCGCCGATCGCAATACGGGCGCTTCCTTCCCGCAGGCGGTTCCATTCGTCGAACCGCTCTCCCGCCGAAAGTCCGCTGTGCAGAATCGCGGCGTGCCCCCCGAACCGCGCGCGCAGCTGCGAGAGCATCTGCGGCGTAAGCGAAATTTCGGGTACGAGAAAGATCGCCGTCCTGCCCGCTTCGAGCGCGGAAGCGATCAGCGTCAGATATATCTCCGTTTTTCCGCTTCCCGTCACGCCGTGCAACAGCGTAACCGTCTTTTCCGTTTCCGTTACCGTATCGACCGCTTTCTGCTGGGCGGGCGTCAGCACGCGCTCCCGACGCTCGCCGCCGAGTTTTTTGTACGGATCGCGCAACACCTGCCGCTTCTCTTCCGAAAGCGCGCCTTTTTTCAGAAGCGCGGTGACCGCGCCGCCGAACCGGGAACGTAAGACGGGCGCCTCTTCCTCGCCCTTTTCGGACAGATAAGAAAGCAACGCAAGCTGCGCCGCGGCGCGAAGCGGGGGAACGTAGCTTTCGTCGGCGATTTTAATATAGCTTTTATACCGCTCCGAAACCTTGCCCGTGCGCATTTCGGCGGGCAAAAACAGACGGAGTGTGAGCGCGAGCGGACAGCGGTAGCGCTCGGCGATCTTTTTCGCAAGGGAAAGACATTCCGCGTTCAACGCGGGAAAATCGTCCGCGCGGTAAATTTTTTTCAGTTTTTCGGCGGGAAAGTCGCTCATGTCTTTTACGCGCATTACGAAGCCCGTCACCGTACGCCCCGCAAAGGGAACGGTGACGCGGACGCCCGCTTCTACGGGAAAGTCGCAGGCGTAATCGAAAATTTTATCGACCTCGCTGTGCGCGACGTCTACGATCACTTCGCAAATCATATCGTAAGTTCCGCGATTGGAATATGAAAACAGCCCCGATTGGGGGCGATTTTCCGTGAGATCAGTCTTTCGCGCTCGTCACCTTGCCGTTCATGACTTCCTGACAGGCGAGCACGATTTCCTTCTGTTTGCCGGGGAGTTCCTGCGTACCCGTCGCCTGCATCTGCGAAATGATCTGGCGGGTGCGTTTGGAAACGATCACGCACAGCTCGTAACGGCTGACGGGAGCGTCTTCCGTGCCCAGCTTGCGCACGAGCGCGTCTACCGAGGGTTCGTTAATCATATATTTCTCATCTCCTTTCCGATTGCTTGATTTCTTGCGATATTATCTTTTTCAGTTCCGCATACGCGTCGTTCAAGTTGTCGTTCACGACGACGTAATCGTATTCCGACTGTTGCGAAAGCTCGTAGTTGACCCGTTCGAGTCTGCTCTCGCGCTCCCGCGGCGTCTCCGACTTTCTGCCCGAAAGCCGCGCTTCGAGCGCGGACAGGCTGGGCGGTACGACCATGACGAGCGCCAGACGGGGAAACTCGTTCGCATAGTTGCGCTTTACGTTGAGCGCGCCCACCACGTCGATTTCGAGAATCACCGATTTTTCTTTCAGCCGCTCCTTTACGAAGGATTTCGGCGTGCCGTAGTAATTGCCGAAGTGTTCGTCCGATTCGAGAAAATCCCCCTCCGCAAGCCGTCTTTCGAACTCCTCTTTCGTGAGGAAGAAGTATTCCCTGCCGTCCTGTTCGCCTGCGCGCGGGGCGCGGGTGGTGCAGGAGACCGAGAGCGCCAACGCGGGATCGTCCTTAATTAGCATCTTTACGAGTGTGCCTTTGCCGACTCCCGAAGGACCGGATATGATAAACAGTACGCCCGCCATGATTACTCCAGATTCTGAATCTGCTCGCGCACCTTTTCGATTTCGTTCTTCATCTCGAGTGCGCACGCCGTGATTTTCGCGTCGTTGGATTTACTGCAAATCGTGTTGCATTCGCGGTTGAATTCCTGTATCAGAAAGTCGAGCTTTCTGCCCACTCTTTCGCTCCCGCAAATGCTGTGGAATTCCTTGATGTGCGAGCTTAAACGGGTGAGTTCTTCGTCGATATTGCATTTGTCGGCAAACACCGCCGCTTCCGTCAGAATGCGCGTTTCGTCCACCTTGCCGCCGAGAAATTCGCCGATCCGCTCCGAAAGCTTCCTGCGGTACTCCTCCGCCACGAGCGGCGCGCGCTCCGCGATCTCGTCGCGAAGACGGGAAATCGTCTTCATGCGGGAGAGCAGGTCCTCATTCAGCCGCTCGCCCTCGGCGCGGCGCATCTCCGAAAGCGCGGTCAACGCCGATTTCAACGCGGACTTTAACGCCTCCACGAGCGTTTCGTCGGCTCCGCCGCTCTCCGTCGCGCGCACCACGTCGGGCAAGCGCAGGAAAAACGCGAGTCCCGCGTCGTCGGTCAGTTCGGGAAAGAGCTCTTTCAGCTCCGTCTTTGCCGCCATGTACGAGCGCGCAAGGTTCTTATCGAGGAAGAGCGACTTTTCCTTTTCTCTGCCGTCCGTATAGCTCACGAACACGTCCACGTGCCCGCGGGAGAGAGATTCCCGTACGATGGAACGGATGAGCTCTTCCTGCGCCAGAAATGCGCGGGGGCATTTGACGGCGAGATCGAGATAGCGGTTGTTCACCGATTTCAGTTCCACCGTAAGCTCCACGCCGTTTTCGCGGAATTCGCCCTTGCCGTAGCCCGTCATGCTGAACATAAAAACTCTTCCTTCTTTCGAATGGGAACGGAACTATCACATTCCCCCATAATAATGCCTTTATTATATCACCTTTCGCACGATTTTTCAAGTCATTTGCGGGGATTTTTCGGTTAACTTTTCAAAAGGGATAAAAACTCCTCTTCGCCGATGATTCGGATTCCCAGCTTTTTCGCCTTTTCGAGCTTACTGCCCGCGCTCTCCCCCGCGATCACGAGCGTCGTCTTTGCGGTGACGGAACTCTGCGCCGTGCCGCCGAGCTCCTCGATCAGCTTCTGCGCCTCGGGGCGGGACATGCTGTTCAGTCCGCCCGTCAGCACCACGTTTTCGCCCGCGAACGCGCCCTCCGTTTTCCGCGCCTTGACGAAGGGCTCCACGCCCGCCGCCTTCAGGCGTTCCAACTCCGCGAGATTCTCTTCGTCCGAGAAATAATTCCGCACCGCGTTCGCCGTGATTTCGCCGATATTTTCGAGCGTAACGAGCTCTTCGACCGTGAGCGCGGCGACCGCCTCCACGCTGCCGAAGGACGCGAGATCGCGCGCCGCCACCCTGCCGATTCCGTCGATTCCGATCGCGTACAGGAAGCGGTCGAGCGGGAGCTTTTTCCCGCCCTCGATCGCGCCGAGCAGGTTGGAAATCTTTTTCGTTTTAAACCCTTCGAGCCCCTTGAAATCCTCCGCCGTCAGCGCGTACAGGTCGGAGAACCGCTTCACGCCGCGGGTCTCGTAGAGCACGGTAAGCGTCGCTTCCGAAAGCCCCTCGATATCCGCCGCGTTCTTACTGCAATAATGGGTGAGCTTCTGCACCACGCGGGGCTTGCAATCGCGGTTCGGACAGAACAGATTCGCGCCCACCTCTTTCACCGCGCTTCCGCAATAAGGGCAGGTTTCGGGCTTTTGCACGGGCAGACTTCCCTCGGTATGGGAGACCGCGCCGAGGATCTCGGGAATGACCTCGTTCGAACGGCGGATCAGCACGCGGGAGCCCACTTTCACGTCCTTGCGCGTCAGATCGCCGAAATTGTTCAGCGTGGCGCGGCGCACCGTCGCGCCCGCGAGCTCGACGGGAGATACGAGGGCGAGCGGGGTCAGCTTTCCCGTTCTGCCCACCTGCCAGAACACCTCCTCCACCGTCGTTTCCGCCTCTTCCGCCTCGAACTTGTACGCGATCGCCCAGCGGGGGAATTTATCGGTATATCCCATCTCTTCGCGCACGCGCTCTTCGTTTACCTTGACGACCGCGCCGTCGGTGAGCACGTCGATCCGCTTGCGTTCGATTTCGATCTCGTCGATCGCGGCGCGCACCTCGTCCGCGTCCGCGCAGATCTTGAAATAGGGGTACGTCTTGAACCCCTCTTTGCGCAGAAATTCCATGCCCGCCTCCTGCGAAGGGAGCGGTTTTTCGCTCATGTAGTTGATATCGTAAAAATAAATATCCAGCTTGCGGGAGGCGGTCACCTTGGGATCGAGGTTGCGGATCGCGCCCGCCGCCGCGTTGCGCGCGTTTTTCAGCTCGTCGCCCGCATGGCTGCGGTTGTATTCTTCGAGCGCGGAAAGCCGCATGACGGCTTCCCCCCGCACTTCGAGAATTCCCTTATAGCCGATCGTCAGCGGAAACGTTTTTACCGTAAGTACCTGGGCGGTGACGTCCTCCCCCTCCACGCCGTTGCCGCGGGTGGTGGCGCGCACGAATTCGCCGTCCTCGTAAGTCAGGCACACCGTGAGCCCGTCGAATTTATATTCCACCGTAAACGCCGCGTTCGGTTCGATCTTCTGCACGCGCGTGAAAAACGCGGACAGCTCGTCCTCCGTCACCGCCTTATCCAGACTGTACAGGCGGGCGATGTGCGCGTGCTTTTCGAACCCGCTCACGGGCTCGCCGCCCACCCTGCGCGTGGGGGATTGGGGGAGCGTGACCCCGCTCTCCCGCTCGAGCTCGCGGAGCTCGTCGTAGAGCTTATCGTACTCCCGATCGGGTACGCTCGGATTGTCGAGCACGTAGTACTCGTACGCCCATTTGTTTAAAATTTCGCAAAGTTCCTGCATTCTGTCCATAAACGTTACCTATTCCCCCGATAAACGCGAAAGCGGATACGGTTTATAAAATCTCCAACGGGGCGAGCGCCGCAGCCAGATCCTTGTTGCCCGCTTTGTCGAACCGCACCGTGATAATCAGATTCCCGCCCTGACCGCGCACGGCGACGATCTCGCCATCGCCGAATCGGGTGTGCCGCACCTTCGTGCCCACGACGAAGCCGGACACGTCCTTCTTGGGCGTCGGCGCGGGAGGCTGATAGGGCGCGGGACGGGATACCGGAGCCGGAACGGGTTTTCCCGCGCCG
Organism: Bacillota bacterium; assembly: GCA_021768985.1. Lineage (GTDB taxonomy): Bacteria > Bacillota > Clostridia > Christensenellales > Borkfalkiaceae > Gallimonas. Next base: position 2,171 of record JAETTR010000020.1, on the reverse strand, counting down.
AACGTGCGGCAGCTCTCCTCCCGCTGTTCCGAATAACTCCCCACCCGCTTGGGCGCGCTTCCGAAGCCGCCGCCGAAACCGCCGCGGGCGTACCCGCCGTAGCCGCCGTTGTACCCGCTGTTCCCGCCGAAATCCCCCGAATAGCGGGGATAGGCGCGCGTTTCGGGGATTTCGAGCTCCCCTTTCAGTTCGTCCACGAAGCGCGAACGCATGCTCGGTTCCCGCTTGCCGTACAGATAGCGGCTCCGCGAACGGGTGAGCCAGAGCCGTTCCCGCGCGCGGGTAATCGCGACGTACATCAGCCGCCGTTCCTCTTCGAGCGCGTGCGGATCGTCGAGCGCGCGGGAAGTGGGCATGATGTTCTCTTCGAGCCCGACAAAGAACACGCAACGGAATTCCAGCCCCTTGACGGCGTGCACGGTGGCGATGGTCACGTAGTCGCCGTCGTCCATCTCGTCGGTGTCCGAATAGAGCGTGATCTGTTGCAGGTAATCGGAGAGCGTCGCCTCGCGGTTCATGCGGGCGAACTCGTCCACGGAGTTCTGGAATTCGTCGATGTTCGCGCGCTTGGTCACGCTTTCGTCCGAATTGTCGGCGTACTGCTCGTACATGCCCGAGGTCTTGACGATATACGAAGTAAGCAGGTCCACCCGCTCCTCCTGCGCCTTTACGACGAGCTCCTTGATGTAATCGGCAAAAGCTTTCAGCTTCGCCTTGGTTCCCGCGTTGAACGGCAGCAGGTCGCAATCGAGCAACGCATAGTAAAGCGGGATTTCCTCCGCCTGCGCGTAGGAGAGCAGGGTCTGCACCGTCTTGTCGCCGATCCCCCTGCGCGGCACGTTGATGATGCGCAGAAAGGCTTCGTCGTCGTTGGGGTTGGCGCACAGCCGCAGATAGGCGAGGATATCCTTGATTTCTTTCCGTTCGAAGAATTTGAACCCGCCGAACACTTTGTAGTTGATGCCGTACTTGGTAAACTCCTGTTCGTACGAACGGGTGAGCGCGTTGATGCGCATGAGCACGGCGAAATCGGAAAGACGGTACCCCTGCCGTCGGAGCTCGGCGATCAGACGGGCGCAATAGAGCGCTTCCCCGCTCTCCTCGTCCGCCTCGTAAAACACGGGCTTCTCCCCCTCCTCGTTCTCCGTCCAGAGCTCCTTTCCCTTGCGGAACGCGTTGTTGGAAATGGAAGCGTTCGCGAGGGATAAAATCGCCTTGGTCGAGCGGTAGTTCCGCTGTAATTTATAAATTTTCGCCTTCGGATAGACCCGCTCGAAGTGCAGGATATTTTCGATCTTCGCGCCCCGCCAGCCGTAGATGGACTGGTCGTCGTCGCCCACGACGAAGAGGTTGCCGTGAACGGAAGCGAGCATCTTGACGATGTCGAACTGCACCGCGTTGGTGTCCTGAAACTCGTCCACGTGCACGTAGCGGAATTTGCCCGCAAGATACTCGCGCGCCTCCTTGTCCTCGGAAAGAAGCAGGCGGGCTTCGGTCAGCAAATCGTCGAAATCGAGCGCGTTATACGCCTTTAAATGCACGCAGTACTTGCGGTAGACGGCGACCGCCGCCTCGATGTTCCGCTCGCGGGCGTGCGCTTTTAAGTACGCGTCGGGCGCGAGCCCGAGCATCTTCGCTTCGGAAATGTGATATTTCACCGATTTCAGCAAGCCCTCGTTGTCCTCGTAGCCGCACTCCTTGAACGCCTGCTTGATGACGGCGGAGCGCTCCTGCTCGGAATAAATGGAAAAGTTTTCGTTGAGTCCGCGCTTTGCGGCGTACATGCGAAGAATGCGCACGCACATGGAGTGAATGGTGCACACCCACATGCGGCGGGTATCGGTAAACGCTTCGAGGCGGGACTTCATTTCGTTCGCCGCCTTATTGGTGAAGGTGATGGCGAGCACGTTCTCGGGCGGAACGCCCAGATCCCCCACGAGATGAGAAATGCGGGCGGTGAGAACGCGGGTTTTTCCGCTTCCCGCCCCCGCGAGTACAAGAACCGCGCCCTCGGTGTCGAGGACGGGCTTTTTTTGCTCTTCGTTTAGGCTTTCGAGTAGATTCATACCCGAATATTATATCACAACCGCGGCGGTTTATCAACCGTTTGCCCCTCGGTTTCCGCAGTTTTCCGACTATCCTCGCTTGCCCTTCAACTCGAATTCGTATTC
>JAETTR010000019.1 GCA_021768985.1 Bacillota bacterium | reverse complement strand
TTTGTAGCTCATATAAATCTCCCTGTGTAATTTTGTCTGCAAACTTATTATATCACAGATTTATATGAGTTCCTTTTTTTATCTCCCTCCTGTTGCACTTAATAGTATAATTCACCGATCGCTTAAAAACAACCCCGCCGGACGGCGGGGTTGTTTCATAATATTCACTATTCGCAAAAACTTTCCACGAGGAAGGTTGCCTTTTACTGCGCATTGCAAAACTGCTTTATGGAATTAAGGTGCAAGGAGGGTTGCCCTCCGCCGCACGCCCCTATTTGCGCATACCTGCGCCTCGGCGAGGTGAATTTGCGGGAAGTATTTCGTGAGCCCCGAATTTTCCCGCAAAGAGGGCGAGTAGCCCTAAAAATCGCGGGAATCGTTTTTTCAGCTAAAAACGATTCCCGCGAAAAAATTCAGTACAGTATCTGCGCATCGTCGGGAAGAGATAAGACGCCCGAGTTGTCGCCGCGGATCGTGAACCGCTCCTCGTGCCAGGTCGAATGCGGCACCATGTACACCCGCTTGTTCTGCCAGCTCCCCGAAAGCTGTTCGGTGAAATACCGTTCGTAGAGAATCGTTTGCATCAGCGAACGATTCAGCTCAATGACGACGGCGTGATACCCGTCGGCGAAATAATTCATGATTTCGCTGCGGAGCCGCATCGCCATATACTTATCGGAAAGCACGTATCCCTGCCGCGTGCAATGCGAGCACGGTTTGAGCAGAAACTCCGTTAAATCATTGTTCGCGCGCTTGCGGGTAAAGGTCGTCAGGCACAGCTCGCTCATGGGAAGCACGCGGCACTTCGCCCTGTCGCTTAACAGCGCGAGCGTGAGCTCCGCCTCTACCGCGGCGCAGTGCTCGGGGTCCGCCATATCGATAAAATCGACGGTCACGATTCCGCCGATATTGCGCAACCGCACCTGCCGCGCGATCTCCCGCGCCGCCTGCAAATTCGTTTCGAACACCGTACTTTCGAGATCGGACTCCCCCACGAAACTACCCGTGTTCACGTCGATCACCGTCATCGCCTCGGTGCGGTCGATCACGAGATACCCGCCGTTTTTCAGCGCGACCTGCGGTTCGGCGAGCCGGTAAACCTGCTCGGAAAGCCCGAACTCGGCGAACATATTCCGCTCGCCCGTATACAGCGAAACCTTCCGCTCGCTGAAATCGGACCGCATTTTTACGAGCCTGACGATTTTATCGTACAGCCCCTTGTCGCCCACGTGGATTTTATCGACGTCGTCGCCGAGCGAATCCCGCATCACCTTGACGGGGAGCTCGTATTCCTTGTAGACGACCGCGCCGACGGGCGCGGACTTTGCCGCCTCGAGCACGGAAAGGTACACCTTTTTCAGATACTCCGATTCCGATTTCAGCTTTTTGACGGGCGCGGCTTCCGCCGCCGTGCGCACGATATACCCCTGTCCCGCTTTGCGGAGCCCGTCCGCCTCCTTCAACAGCCGCGCGCGGGATTCCTCGTCGGTGATCTTGCGCGAGATCCCCAGAAAATCGGTGACGGGTAAAAAGATCAGATTTTTGCCGACGAACGAGAGATCGCACGTGACCTTCGCGCCCTTGTTGCCGCGCGGAACCTTGGTGACCTGCACCAGAATCTCGTCGCCCTCTTTCAGGGTGCGCCCCGCGGGATTGCCGTCGCCGTCGTAGGACGAGAACCGCGCCGCGCCTTCGTCGAGGGGAAGATAGCAGTTTTTTTCCAACCCGCACGAAACGAACGCCGCTTGCATGCCCGCAACGACGTTCGCCACCCTTCCCTTATAAATATTCCCGAGCGGACTCCCGCTCGTTTCATTTTCGACGTTCACTTCCACGAGCGCGCCGTCCTCCGCGTATACGGCGACCTGCACGCCGCAGAAGCGGTCGAAAAACCACTCTTTCTTCATTTGCGGTTATTGTATCACATTTCTTAACAATTTTCAAGCCCCTTTTTTAAATTCGGAGCAAAATACCGGAAAGCGGCGTGGAATAATCGTTGTTTTCGAGCGCGGCGAGGAACTCACCCTCGGTCACTTCGCCGCAGAACTCGCCGTTTTCGTACAGCACGAGCACGAGATATTTCTCTCTGCAAAGATACCGCAGCGCATACCCGAGCGTGCGCTCGGCGGAAAGCACCACCCTTTTTTCTTCCAGCCCGCGCAGGAAGCTTTTTTCGCGCGAAAAGGAAATACGCCCGTACGACGCGCCGCCGCGGATTCCCCCGACCGCCCCCGCGAACAGCATGACGGAAAAGGCGAGCGCGGTGAAGGCGGGCGCGGAAAAACAGCTGTAAACGAAATAGCCCGCCACCCCCGCCGCGCAGAGAAAACTGACCGCGGCGCAGATGATGCGGGCGCGCTTTTCGCCGAGCGGCGCAAGAAACAGCTTTAAAATTCTTCCGCCGTCGAGCGGATACGCGGGCAGAAGATTGACGAAAAACAGCGAACAGGAAACATACGCCGCCGTATCGGTATAGGCGTAAGTTTCGGGGAACAGCCACCAGAGCGCGACGAAAAAGAGCGCGGTCACGCCGTTGGCGAGCGGACCCGCCGCAAGCACCCAGATGGATTGTCCCTTACCCATGTCCGAAATATCCCCCGACACGACGGCTCCGTACGGCATGAGCACGATCGTATCGAGGGAATATCCGTACCGCCTTGCGGCGAACGCGTGCGCGCACTCGTGTTCGAGTGCTGCGATGACCGCGATCAGAAAGAGGAGCAATCCCCCCGTAAACGCGGAGAGGATTCCCACGAGCAGAAAGAGCGGGTGAACGCGCAGACGAAGCTTTTTCAGCTCCAAGCAATTCCTCCCTCGCCGAGGGTGTAGCAGTTGAGCAGAGAATCGCCCGAATAGAACATCACGCGCACGGAGCCTTCGCCGTCCGAATAGGCGAGCGGCACGTTGCTCTTCACCGTCTGACCCTCCGCGAAATACACCGCGTCAAGCCCGCTGATGATCGTGGAAAAGGAATCGGAGTGTTTCAGTTCCACCGTATAGCCGCCTTCCGCGGTGCCGTTGACGGAAGAAACCTTTCCTTCGCAGGGCGCGTACACTGAGCACTTCGCCGTGAAGGAGAGCACGCCCGATTCGGAAACGGCAAGCTCCGCGTCGGTGTAATCGTTCACGACGGAGTTGAGTTTGAAATCGGCGTAAGTGCGCGCGTCGGCGGCGGAAGCGGTGTTCCCGCGGAACAGCCCGCGCACGAAGGTATTGATCGCGCTGTCCGTAACGACCAGATTGGTCACGAAAATGGCGGCGCACAGCGCGCAGACCGCGACGAATTCGCCGATCAGCACGCGGCGGGCGATTTTATTCTTTTTGTTGACCGCCACGGGCTTGACTTCCCGTTCGATCGTACGGCTCTCGGCAAACGCGGGATCTTCCGTCGCCTCTTCCATGCGCTCGTTCACCTGTTCCACAAGCCGGCGCGAAAGCTCCGCGTCCTCGTCGCCCTTGCGGCGCTTTTTCTCCTTGCGCTTCACCGTCACCGTTTCCACGGGAATTTCGAGCATTTCGGCATAATTGAGTTCTTCGTTCATATAAACACCTCTCGTTATTGTAGTTTCGCCGCGGGGCGTTTCCCCGACCGACTACCATAATGTATGCGCCGAATTTTTTGTTTAGAAGAAAAATTTTCGCCCGAATGAACAATTCCGCATAAAAAAATCATATAATAACGTCGAATTTTCGCGCAGAGATTCCCGCGCCCTTTACTTTTGCGAAAATCCGTGCTATAATCTCGCTATGGAAAAAATCGTCATCGTCATCAACGGTTCGGGCGGGGTCGGCAAGGACACCCTTTGCGAAGCCGTAAAAGAAAAAATGCCCGTCCGCATCGTATCGTCGGTCGATCCGATCAAGGCGCTGGCGCGCACGGGCGGCTGGCAGGGAGAAAAGGACGACAAGGGAAGGCTGTTGCTCGTCCGCTTGAAACAGGCGTTCGTGGAATACAACGACCTGCCGTGCAAATATCTTCTGCAAGAGTACGAAGCGTTTTTAAAGAGCGAAGAAAAAGTCATGTTCGCGCATATCCGCGAGCCGGAGGAAATTTCAAAATTTCGGCGCGCCGTAGGAAAGAACTGCAAAACGCTTCTCGTGACGCGGAACACGGGGATCAGCTGGCACAACGAATCGGACGGCGGCGTGAACGGTTACGATTACGATTACCGTTTTGACAACGATCTGCCCCTGCCCGAAGCGAAGGAAGCTTTCCGCGCGCTGATCGGAGAAATTATTAAATAAGAAAATAAACCCCCCGCGCCTGCTTATCCGCAAGCGCGGGGGGTTTTGTTAAAATTCGGCTAATGCAAAAGCGCCCTCCGACGAAACAGCCGTTGCGCTTTTTCAGCCCACCCCCGTCTACGGGGGTGGGTGGCACGGCAAAGCCGTGACGGAAGGGGGCGGAACTCACTCCAATCCCAAATGTTTTAAAATATCGTCACAAACAGATTTAAAATTTTTATGGATCTGTAAATTGGAATACCGAAGAACGGTTAATCCGAGCGAATTTAAATTCGAATCCCTGATCGCATCTTGCGCTTCGCCCGCTTCTTCGTAATGTTGCGAACCGTCTAATTCGATTACGATATTTGCGCCGGCGCAATAAAAATCAACGATATAATTCCCCAGCACTTTTTGTCGCACGAATCGCACGGGAAGAGTATGAAGAAATTCATACCACAATTTGCGCTCTTCTTTCGTTTGGTTTTTTCGCAACGACTTGGCGTTCGAAACCAAATTTTTGTTATGTAGTCTCGGCATTTTGCACCCTATTTTCTCACATTTCGCGCGTTCTGTCTATAGACTCGACACAACCCCCACCACCGCCTACGGCGGAGCCGCCCCCTTTATTATGGGGGCAGCCTTTCGCTTCCTTTCATCCAAAAACTTATAGGCGTTGCCAATCTTTAAATTTCCCGATAACAATTGATCAGCGTTTCCGCGGCGAAGAGGACTTCCTCTTCCGTCGTGCCCGCGCCGAAGGAGAACCTGATTCCCCGCCGCGCCTCGTCCTCGCTCCTGCCCATGGCAAGCGACACGTGCGAAGGAAGCGCGCTGTGCGCCGAGCACGCCGCCCCGCCCGAACAGGCAACCCCGCATAAGTCCAACCGATTCAAAAGTTCGGTTCCGCCCTTGTCGGGCGTAAGGTGCAAAATCTGCGGCACGGTATTTTCGCCGTCCGCCACGACCGCCCCGCCGAGTACGGAAATCTTTTTTAAAAAGAGCGCTTTCAGCTCCGCCGCCCTGCGGTTGTTTTTTTCAAGATCGCGCTGTGCGTATTCGAGCGCGTAAGAGAAGCCGACGATCCCCGCCGCGTTCAGCGTGCCGCCGCGCAGCCCCCGTTCCTGTTCCCCGCCCGCGATCAAGGGGCGGAGCTTCGTTCCCTTTTTTACGATCAGCGCGCCCGTGCCCTTGGGTCCGTAAATCTTATGCGCGGACAGGGAGAGCGCGTCGCAGTCCTTTGCAAGCTCTTTCAAGGGTAGCGTTCCCGCCGCCTGCACGCAGTCCGAAAAAAACGGAATCCCCCGCGCGCGGCAGAATGCGGAAAGCGCGCGGATCGGCTGAACGCAACCCGTTTCGTTGTTCACCGCCATCACCGAGAGGGCACCCGTGTCCGAAGGAAGGGCTTCGAGCGCGACCATGTCCGCGGTACCGCTCTTCGTGACAGGCAGTACGGACATGCCCCCCTCGCGCAGCTTCGCCGCTTCGAGCACAGCGGCGTGTTCGACCGCCGACACGCAGACACGCCCCCCTCCGAGCATGCGAACCGCCCAATTGTCCGCCTCCGTTCCGCCCGAAGTGAAATACACCTCCGCGGACCGGACGCCGAGCACGCCCGCAACGCGATCGCGCGCTTCGGAAACGGCGTAAGCCGCCGCCCGCCCGTAACCGTGCAGGGAGTCGGGATTGCCGAAATTTTCTTTTAAAAGGGGGAGCATCTTTTCGAGAACTGCCCCCGAGAGCGGCGTCGTCGCCGCATAGTCGAGATAGGCTTTCATATCTTTGTCTTTACCAGATCCGTCACGATTTTTCCCGCCATCATCAGCCCCATGACCGAGGGCACGAAGGAAACGGACCCCACCGTGTCCGCGGGTCGCGCCGCGGGAACCTCTTCGGAATACACGACGGGCAGACGCTCGATCCCCCGTTTTTTCAGCTCCCGCCGCATGACGCGCGCGAGCGGGCAGACCCTGGTTTGAGAAAGGTCGGCAACCCGCAGGCAAGCGGGATCGAGCTTATTCCCCGCACCCATGGCGGAGATAACGGGCACGCCCGCCGCCGTCGCCCGCCCGATCAGGCACAGCTTGGCGGTGACGTTGTCGATGCAGTCGGCGACATAATCGAACGCCGCCAAATCGATTTCTTCCGCCGTCTCGGGCAGGTAGAAAAGACTGCGCGCCGTTACCTTGCAATCGGGCGAGATATCCCCGATCCGCGCCGCCATGACCTGCGCCTTGTCCTTGCCGATCGTGGAGTACAGCGCGACGAGCTGGCGGTTGATGTTGCTCTCCTCCACCGTATCTTTATCAATCAGGACGAGCTCGCCCACGCCCGCGCGCGCGAGCGCCTCCGCGCAATAGGAGCCGACCCCGCCGATTCCGAACACGGCGACCTTGCTCCGCTTTAACCGTTCCACGCCCGCTTCGCCCAACAGGATTGCGGTGCGGCTGTTTCTCTCTTCCATAGGGCTATTATAACCGTTTGCGGCAAATTCGTCAAGCATAACAAAACCCCCGCGGCGCGGGGGTTTTGGGTGTTTACCTTATTGCCAGTCACAAACGTTGACCCACTTGGCGAGGAACTCCTGCTCTTCGGGTTTCTTCTTGACCGACTGCGAAGCCGCCACGATGGGCAGGATCCGCTGTACGTACTGAATCGCCGTATCCGTCTTGGCGCAGAAGAGTTTGAGATATTTTTCCGCCAACTCGTCCTTGCCCTGCAATTTAAAGATCAGATACGTTCTCGCCACGTCCGCCGAGCCGTTGCCCTGCGTGGCGTGCGACCAGTCGATGATATAGGGCGTGCCGTCCTTGGTGATAATCACGTTGCTGGGCTGGAAGTCGCCGTGGCAAAGCTTCTTATGGCGGGGAAGCCCGTCGAGCCGCACGTGCAGATCGTAACGCACCGTCGCGGGGAAGGCGCTCGCCGAAATCTTCGCGTGCATTTTATCGCGCAGGTGCCCGAGAAGCGGCACCTTCTCTTTGCTCATGCGGATTTGCAGATCGACGAAGAAGTTCAGATATTCGTCCGTTTTGTCGGGGTGCTTCTGCATCAGCGATTCCAGAGTTTCGCCGTCGATATACTCCCAGGTGAGCGACCAGCAACCGTCGATGACCGATACGCCGAGCACCTTGGGGATATTCAGCCCCGTTTCTTCGACGCGCGCCTGATTGAGCGCTTCGTTCAGAATTCCTGCTTTGGAATAGCTCGAATCGAAGGACTTGACGAGGCGGTCGCCGTCGCGGTAAAGTTTTTTACCTTCGCTTGTGTGAATGAGTTCCATAATGTTTCCTCCTGTTTCGCGCGGGGTTTTATCCCGCAATTCTTTTCCGCAAATATTATAAAGGAAAAGTCGCGCGTTGTAAATACCTTTTTTAAAATTTTTCCGCGAAAAAAGGAAAAAATCCCGCGGGAAACCGCGGGATTTTCAAAACGCGTTTTTTAATCTTCCCGTTCCGCGCCGTCCAATACGAGATCCAGACAGTGCAACCGGTCCTGCAAATAGGCGAGCCGCGCGCCGTCCTCCGTAGAGGAGAGTTTCTCGTTCTCGCGACACAGCCTGTTCGCCACGACGAGCTTGCGCGCGAACACGATTGCCACGGCGAGCATGACGAGCGCCGCGCCCCCGAAACAGGCGATCAGCACGATCGGCGTGATCCCGCGCGTGGAATAGATGAAGCTCGCGGAGATCCCCGCGCCGACGAGGCACAAAGCGAAGAGTCCGAAAAAGATGCCGAACCGCACGAGAAAATAATTGCGGTTGTCGCGGAAGTACCCGCGGCGGAACTCCATGCTCTCTTCCACCTTCTCGCGCAGGGGCCGCTCCTCCGCGCGGAAGGCTTCCCGCTCCCCTTCCAGCCGCGCGCCCGCGCGCTCCTTCACGAACGCGCGCACTTCTTCCGGCGCGCCGCCGAGCTCTTCGGCGTTTTCTTTTTGATAGAACGGCTCGTAATCGGCAAACTCCTTCGTGCGCGCCTGCCACACGCCCTTGCCCGCCTCCGCGTTTTCGGGGTCGTAGGCGAGCGCCTGCGCAAAGAAGCTCTCCGCCTCTTCGAACGCGCCCTCGCCGAGTTTTTCCGCGCCCGCAAGGGTCAGCTTTTCGCTCTCCTCGCGCGCCTCCCGCAACGCCCGTTCGCGGCGTTCGAGCTCCTCCTTCAACTGCGAAGGAGTGAGTCCCACGAGGTCCTCGTCGTACTCCTCCTCGGGCAGCTCGAGCACGAGCTCCTCTTCGGGAAGTGCTTCCTCGCCGCCGTCCGCAAGCGCGTCCACGACGTCGTCGCCCTCCCGCCTGCGCTTGATTTTGATTTCGCGCTCGTTGTCGATGATCCTCTCTTCCATGCCGTTCTCCTTTTTTATTCGCCTTCCCCTTCGCCGAGGACAAACGGATTTTTGCTCTCTTTGATTTTTTTCGGTTCCACGCTTTTTAATACGTACGCGCGGAATTTTCCTTTGTAGCGGCTCTTCGCCCACTCGCACAATTCGCGCGTTTCGAACGCCGCGCAACAGGCGCTTCCCGAGCCCGTCATGAACACGCCGAGCGGCGAAAATTCTTTTAACGCAAGGTACGCCTCCCGCACCTCGGGGTTCAGCTCTTTCGCCGCCCCGAACAGCGCGTTGCCCGTAAGACGCGCCGCCCATGCGGGATTGCCCGACAGGAGCAGTTCCAGAACGCGTTCCGTGCGGGGCATGTCCGCTTCGGAGGGTACCGTGTCCGCGTGTAAGCGGTCGTAAGCGGCGTAACACGCCGCCGTGCTCACGCCCGACCTGGGCGCAAGCGCGAGGAAGTGCATGGGGGGCATGTCCGCGATCGGCGTGACTTGCTCTCCCCTGCCCCGTATCCGCGCCCAGCCGCCCTCGAGCAGGTACCCCGTGTCGCTGCCGAGCGAATCGGCGAGCTCCTTCAGGGCACCCGTGTCCGAGATACGGTATAACTTCGCGAGGGCGTTCAGCACGCCCGCCGCGTCCGCCGACGAGCCGCCCATGCCCGCGCCTACGGGAATGTTCTTGTATACGGTGATCTGCGCGCCCGTCGTGGAAAACCGCTCAACGAACGCCTCGCCCGCCCTTTGCGCGTTGTTGCACTCGGGCGGAATCTGCTCGCTCCCCATGCCGTGCATGACGACGGACACCAGACGGTCCTTGCGCTTTTTTACGACGATCTTATCGAAAAGATCGACCGTGACGACAAGAGAATCGAGCAAATGAAAGCCGTTCTCCGCGCCCGTGATATCGAGCGTAAGATTGAGTTTTGCATACGCGTTTACCCTTGCCGTATTCATCCCTTTCATTGTACCACAAAACGGGCGGAATTGCAAGAGTTTTTCTGCCGTCCGCCCGTCTGTGATCCGAAGCATTTTTGTCAACCGCGCTTTATGCGCGGAGATTTTTTTTACGGTATACGATGACCCGCTGTCCTTCCTTGACGGGGAATTCGATATCGGGATTGCTCGCCGAAACTTCCTCGGGGGATTTGTTCAGGCTCTTCGAAAGCTCCCAGAGCCCGTCGCCCGCGCGGGGGATATACACGCTCACCGCGCTGTCGTTCACGGGCAGAGGCGCGCCCTCTTCCGCCGCCACCACGAACTTCGCTTTTACCGTTTTCTTTTCGCACAGCGTGATCTTCAACGTGGCGTCCGCGTCGATCTCCCCTTCCTGCTTCTGCCGCGCCGAGGTGCCGCACACGAGCACGTTCGCCTCGCAGTTCTCCGCGTTTACGGGCACCGAGAAGGGCAGGCTGATTTCCACGCCGCGGTGGGTTCCGTCCGTGCCCATGACGAGCAGGGTCGCGAGCACCACGCCCTCCACCCGCGCGCCGTCCTCTCCGTGAACGAGGTTCGCTTCCGCGCGTTGCAGGGTGACCGCCTGCAAGACGTCCGAAAAATCAATGGGCGCCGACAGCGCGCACTTTCCCGAGATCCGCTCCGTTACGCGGGAGATTCCGCCCGCGCCGCCGCACTCCGCGTTCCCGTAGGTGAGCGTAAGTTCGTTCGTCTGCGAAAAAGCGTCCGTCGCCGTATCCACGGCGAGCTCCTCGTACACGCACCCCTCCGCGCTCAACGTGAACTCGGCGGCGATCCGGCATCTGCCCTTCGTTTCGTCGGTGTCGGCGTGAATGGTCGTGCCGAGCACGGAAACCCGCGCTTCCGCCGCGCAACCGAAGGAAGCGGAATCGCAGGGCAGTTCCAGACGGAACGGCACCAGCCGCTCGAAGGAAACGGGCGAGCCGTCCGCTTTGAGCGCGAGCACGCCGAGATTGATTTCCCCTTCGATTTTCAAAACGCCCGTTTCGCAGACGAGGTCGGTCACGTTCACCGTTTCCGAATGCTGCAAAATATCGCCGACGAACTCCGTATCGAATTCGTCCTCCGTTTCCGCCGCGCCGCCGCACAGGTGCGCGACGATCAGGGTGGAGGGCTCCCGTTTCAGCACGAGCTCGCCGCCCGCGAGGTATTCGAAGCTCTGTTCGCCGAACAGCGCGATATCCGCGCCGAGAAGCGCCGTAACGTACACGCTCGCGCCCTCGCGGCGGACGGACACGTTCTCCACCGCCAGACTCGCGCGGGGCGTCAGAGCGGGATAACAGCGCTCGTCTTTGGCGACCGCGGTGAACTCCACTCCCTTCTCCGCACGGCACACGTGCTTTTCCGAATCTTCGTACACGATCGAAAAATGCGCTTTCCCGAAGTAACGCACTTCCCCGTTTCCCGCTTCCGTTCCCGTCAGGACGCAAGCCGCGTGAACGGAGAGCACCGTTCCCACTTCCTGCCCGAAGCGGCATTCCACCGCGGTCTGCGCGGTCATCGCGCCGAGCTTGCCGTATCCGCGAAAGGTTTCCGATTGCTGTATCATAAAATTATCTCCCGATCTTGGTTTCCCTCTATCCTATGCGGCGGCAAAGCGGATTATTCGCGGCGGGAACGGTATAATTTTGGGGAAAGAAGTCAATCATTGCCGTATGATTAAGCAAACGGGGAGCGTCGCCCTGATTAAAAAGACGATTTCGGAATACTTTCAACGGCAAGTGGACGTTACCGTCAACCTCGGGCGGAACAAGGTACTGCGGTATTGCGGAGAGCTTTCGGGCGTGTACCCCGCTCTGTTCACCGTGCGCCCCAACGACAAAAACTTTTTGGGAAAGACCTCTTATTCGTACGCCGAAGTGCTCTGCGGCAGCGTAAAAATTCAGCCCGCAAAAAAAGCGGAATAAACACGTATCGCAAAAAAATCGTCGGCGTACCAACTGTTGGTGCGCCAACGACATTTTTTTACCGATTTTATATACTGAAAGCGTTGGCACACCAATTTACAACTGTGAGGTATCCTATGCGATTGGTAGACGCGGTATACGCAAGAATTCTCGAATACGTGAAAGAGAAACAAATCACGGTAAACGCTCTGGCGAATTTAAGCGGCGTTCCCCGCCCTACCATTGTCACAATGACGAGAAGCGCCACCGTGAAACTTTCCACCGTTTACGGCGTCTGCGCCGGACTGAAAATCACGCTGCGGGAGTTTTTCGACTCCCCGTTATTTGCGCCCGAAAATATCACCGATTAGGAAAAGCCGAAACCGCAAACGGTGCTTTCCCCAAAAATTCCATACGCAAAAATACTCGGATTTTGTCGAAAAAAAGTAGACGAAATCCGAATTTTCGTGTATGATAGTAACATAATCTTATTACAAAGGAAACCGTCATGAATTTTCACGTACTATACAATCCGCTTTCCGGACACGTGGCAAGCCAGCCCGTCGAGTCCGAATTGAAGGCGCTGCTCCCGAACGATGAGTTCGAATTGAACGACGTTACCAAACTGAATCTGCACGAATACCTTACCGCGCTCGGCGAATCCGAAACGGTGCTCCTCGTAGGCGGCGACGGCACGCTGAACCGCTTTATCAACGATTCGGGCGACCTTCTCGGCAAGCACTCCGTTTACTATTACGCCGCGGGAAACGGCAACGATTTCTGGAGCGACATCGGACGCAAACGGGGCGACGCGCCCGTCTGCATCGACGAGTATCTCAAAAATCTGCCCGCCGTGACCGTGAACGGCAGAACGCAGAAGTTCTTAAACGGAATCGGGTTCGGCATTGACGGCTATTGCTGCGAAGTCGGCGACAAGCTCCGCGCCGCAAACAAACCGGTTAACTATACCTCGATCGCCATAAAGGGATTGCTGTTCCACTTCAAACCGCGCACCGCAAAAGTGACGGTGGACGGGAAAGAGCATGTCTTTAAAAAAGTCTGGATCGCGCCCACGATGAACGGCAGATATTACGGCGGAGGCATGATTCCCACGCCCGCGCAGGAACGGCTCGGAAGCGACAAAAAAGTTTCCGCCTGCATCATGTACGGCAAGGGAAAACTGAGAACGCTGATCGCCTTCCCGACCATCTTCAAGGGTGAGCACGTGAAAAAGACGAACATGGTAAAGGTCTTTACGGGAAAGGAAATTACGGTAAAATTCTACAAGCCGTGCGCGTTGCAGATCGACGGCGAAACGGTGCTCGGCGTTACCGAATACACCGTGCGCGTATAACTTTTTCTTAAAATTAAAAATCGATTACGAAACGCCGCAGGCAATTTTGCCTGCGGCGTTTCGATGAAAATATTTGCAGTATAAACGGTTTTTTCTTTCAGATCAACTGATTATATCAAAAATACCAAATAATTAGTATATTCGCATTATAATTGATAAATCATAGTATGTCAAGTATTTTTAGAAAAATCAGAGTAAAATATACGACATGGAGAAAAATTTTTCTGCGAACAGAATTCGGGAATTGCGGGAAGACCGCGATTTGCGGCAAAAAGACGTCGCCGCCGCGACGGGAATCGACCAGCGGTCGCTCTCGAACTACGAAACGGGCAAAACGGTGCCCGACGGCTACGTAATCGTCAAGCTGGCGCAATTCTTCGGCGTGAC
>JAETTR010000413.1 GCA_021768985.1 Bacillota bacterium | reverse complement strand
GCAACAGATAATCGGCAAAATCGAGAATGCTTTCCGTTTCCGTCTCTGGAACGGCTTCGTCAATTTTCCGGTAAATATTTTTCAGGTTGGCAACGACCAGCTCTTCGAATCGGGAGGAGCACGGGTAATCGGTCACATACGCGATCAGATCCTTGGGGTGATCGAAGCAAAAGTCGTAGATCTCGGCGAAGCATTTCTTTTCGATGCTGTTTAAATTGACCGCGCGGTGTTCTCTTCTGAATTCCCGATTGACGATTTTCCAAAGCGCCGCCTTCACATCCGTCAGCGTTTTGTCCTCGGCGGGGATTTCGCGGGAATGGGAAATGGAATAAATCGACAACAGAATCAGTGCGAACGTCGTAATCCGTTGCTGACCGTCGATGATATCGTACTTTGAAATCAGTCCGTTGATTTTTTCGTCTTTATCGTGGACGATCATATTTCCGGTATAGTAGCCGTCGTATTTGTCGGGGGACCTGTACGCCTCGAAAATATCCTTCAATAAGGTGTCCACCTGCTCGTCGCCCCAGGAGTAAGGACGCTGATAAACGGGCACGTTGTAAATGGAACGGAAAACGTCCTCCAATTTCCAAAGGTTCGGTTCCAAAGGTTTTGTCGCCATACTTTCCTCCTTTGTTGATGATTTATTATATCATGCCGAACGGCGAATGTCAATCATCGAAAAGATATCTGCGTATTACGAGCGGGCGCGATTTGTCACAGTTTGTGCCGCGGTTGGTCGAGCGGGGTAATTCCCTATCTCGCGGAAATACTATTTTTTTCGGCGGTGTGCTTTCCGGTATTGTAAAGGGGTTTGACCGTATTGCGCCTTAAATGATTTGATGAAAAACGACAGCGAATCGTATCCGCTATCTTCACAGACCGAAAGTACAGTTTTATCGGTATGCCGCAAAAGTTCCGCCGCATATTCGATACGGACGCGGTTCAGATACTGCACGATGGGAATGCCGGTATACTGTTTGAAAATTTTCAGAAACTGAGAATGGGAATAATTAGTCAGCGCTATGATTGCGCTTACGCTTTGCGTGAAATATTCGGGCAAACGCAGTTTTTTTAAAACTTCCAACAACACGAGCGGGGCGTCTATTTTTTTAATAACGTGTTGCGAAAAATAA
>JAETTR010000412.1 GCA_021768985.1 Bacillota bacterium | reverse complement strand
CGACGGAGGTGGACGCGCTCGCGCTCGAAAACACTTATATCAAAAAGTACAAGCCCAAGTACAATATCTTATTAAAAGACGACAAGACGTATCCCTATATCAAGGTGCACACCAAGGAAGCGTTTCCGCGGCTCTCCGTTACCCGCCGCTTGAAAAAGGACGGCAAGTATTTCGGACCCTTTATGGGCGGGGTGAACTGCAAAGAGATTTTAGACGTCGCGGCGAAGGTGTACAACGTGCGCCTGTGCGGCGTGTCGGTGACGGATAAGCCCAAGAAGCCCTGCCTGAACTATCATCTCGGGCGGTGCCTTGCGCCCTGCGCGGGGCTGTGCTCGCAGGAGGAATACAGGGCGCGGGTGGAAAAGGCGATCGCCTTTTTGTCGGGGGATTACGAGGAAGCCGAAGCGATTCTGAAAGAGAAGATGACGAAATTCGCCGAGGAAGAGCAGTTCGAGCTCGCGCTCGATTACCGCAATAAAATCGAGATGCTCTCGCGGCTCGGTCAGCGGCGGATCACCTCGATGCCCAAGGACGTGGACGCGGATATCTGGGCGCGTTCCTCCAACGGGCTGTACGCCGTCGTGTCGCTGCTCGTCACCCGCGGGGGCACCATGCGCGGAAGCCGGAATTTCGCGCTCGAAGAAGGCGCGGGCGAAGCCGCGGAATCGTTTACGAGTTTTCTGACTCAATACTACGCTTCGCACGAGATTCCGCACGAGCTCGTTCTCGAAGAGGAGCTCGACGACGAGCTGTTCCGCATTTACGCCTTTCGCAAGACGGGGCGTTCGCTCACGATCACCCGCCCCAAGACGGGCGTCAAGCGGGAGCTTCTGAACATGGCGGTCGGGAACGCCGAGGAATATCTCAACAAATCCGTGTCGGCAATCGAGCATAAGAACGACATGACGACGGGCGCGTGCGCCCGTCTGCAAACGCTGCTCGGGCTGAACAAATATCCCAAGCGCATGGAATGCTATGATAGATCCAATATTTCGGGTGTGGACTAAGTGGGTTCCATTGTAGTGTTTACCGACTGCGTGGGGGATATAAAGCATTACAGGCGGTTACGCATTATTTCGGTGGAGTTAGAGGACGATTTCGCTTGGTTTAAAGAGTTGCTCTCGTTCAGGCTCTCGTA
>JAETTR010000411.1 GCA_021768985.1 Bacillota bacterium | reverse complement strand
CTTCAATGCTCTTCGTGGGGAACGTCCTTTTGTTGCGAAAGAACGTGTCAAGAAAAAAGGTCCGAACCGGCGGCAACCGGCGGACCAGCTTTCCCAACGAGCGCGGGGTATAAATATCGGTTTCGGTAGCCCTTTTGTTTTTGCTCCCTTTACTTCAAAAAGAGTCCCAGCTTGCGGAAAACGGGTTTCAGCGCCGCCGCCGTAACGCCCGTCGGCAAGGTCAGGCCGTCGGCGAAAAATTCGCCGGTCAGGTAGTAGACAACGCCGCCGTCGGTGCTGTCGTCCGCGGCAATGCCGCAAAGCTTGTCAAGGTTTCCGGGCTTCGCGGTGTCCCCCGAACCGGACGGCGCTTCCGCTTCCACGATACCGTCGGCGGTCAGGGCGACGGGGGCGAACCGGCGGACCGTCTTTCCCGTTGCAACCTCCCCCACGTCCTTGACAATGGGGAAATCGCCCGCAAATACGTTCTTGCGGGTCAATTCGTCTTTCTTGATTTCATACATGGTCGCTTCCTCCTTTACTTCGTTTCAGGGAAAAGCCGATCAATCGCCGCGTCGATCTCGCTTGTCCCTCCGCCGCCTGCCGCTCCCTCGATCTTGCCGCCGGTTCCCACGTCGCCCGCGCCGCTGTTCTTCGCGTCGTCGTTCCGGTCGGCAATGTAGCCCGCGGCCTGCTTCTTCTGCGCCGCGACAATCTGCGTCGCAACGTCCCCGGCGGAAACCGGGTTGTCAAACTTTGCGGCGTTCACGATCTGTTCAAAGCCCGCAAGCGCCACGCCCTCGATGTCCTGAATCCGCTTGCGCTCCGCGGCGGTCGCGGTCGCCGCCGCCGCGTCCTCGATCTGCTTTACCAAATCAGGGAAAGCCGCCCGCAACCCCTCCGGGGTCTTAATGTCCTTGATTCCGTCCATAACTTCTTCGCTCCTTTTCTGCTCTGTCTGATTTTTGATATTTGAAAAACCGCCGGACGCGCTGGCCGTCAGGCGGTTTAACAACGAAACGGATAAATTCGGGAATCGTTCAAGGTCCATCGAAACACTGTTCACGACAACCTTTCCCATGTTTTCAACGGTCGTCTTTGCGTCCTCGAACATAAGCCGGTCGCAAAAGCCCGCGTCAACGGCCTGTTTCCCGTCGTAC
>JAETTR010000410.1 GCA_021768985.1 Bacillota bacterium | reverse complement strand
GCTCTTGTGTTTTTCGGGCAAGTATGATATAATCAACTATGGTGCAAGGAAGGTTGCCTTCCGCAGCACGCCACAATTTGCGCGTAAGCGGCTCGCTGAGGTGAAGTCGCGCGAGGTAAACGGTGGGCGAAGAAATTCGCGCGACGAGGGCGAATAGCCCTTATCATCACGGCAATTTCTTTTTACGGCTAAAAAGAAATTGCGTGAACTTATGAAAATTTAATTGGAGGATATATAATGCAATATTCACGTGAAGTAGAAGAAATGTGTTGCGTTGCAAAGGGTCCCAAACATGACCCCGCTCCCATTCCCGAAGAGGGAAAATGGGTTTGCGCAAAACAGATCACCGACATCAGCGGCTTTACGCACGGCGTGGGTTGGTGCGCTCCCCAGCAGGGCGCGTGCAAGCTCTCGCTCAACGTAAAGGGCGGCGTCATTCAGGAAGCGCTCGTAGAAACGATCGGCTGTTCGGGTATGACCCATTCGGCGGCAATGGCGGCGGAGATTCTCCCCCACAAGACCATTCTCGAAGCTCTGAACACCGACCTCGTCTGCGACGCCATTAACACGGCAATGCGCGAACTGTTCCTGCAAATCGTTTACGGCAGAACGCAGTCCGCTTTCTCCGACGACGGTCTGCCCGTCGGCGCGGGGCTCGAGGATCTCGGCAAGGGGCTTCGTTCGCAGGTCGGCACCATGTACGGCACGGCGGTCAAGGGCGTGAGATATCTCGAAATGGCGGAGGGCTACGTCACCCGCCTTGCGCTCGATAAGGACAATCAGGTAATCGGCTACGAGTTCGTATCCCTCGGCAAGATGACAGACTTCATCAAGAAGGGCATGGAGCCCAACGAAGCCTGGAAGAAGGCGATGGGGCACTACGGCAGATTCAGCGAAGAGGCGGGCGCGGTGAAGTTCATCGATCCCCGCAAGGAATAAGGAGGTGCGGTATGGCTTTGTTTGAAAGTTATGAAAGAAGAGTCGATAAAATTAACGCAACTTTAAAAGAATACGGCATCAAATCGATCGAAGAATGCAAAGATATCTGCCTTGCGAAAGGGGTGGATTGCGATAAAATCGTACGCGGCACCCAGCCCATCTGTTTCGAGAACGCCGTTTGGGCGTACACCGTAGGCGCGG
>JAETTR010000409.1 GCA_021768985.1 Bacillota bacterium | reverse complement strand
ATATACGCTTCGTAAACGGACTTGCCCGTACCCACGCCGCAGGGGTTGGCGTGCTTGCACGCGACGACCGCAGGCGTGCCCGCGTATTCTTTTAACAGTTCCAACGCGCCGTTTGCGTCGTTGATGTTGTTGTATGACAGTTCCTTGCCCCAAAGCTGTTTAGCCGCGGTGAGCGCACCCGCGCGCGCGGTCTGTTCCTTGTAGAACACCGCCGTTTGTTGCGGGTTTTCGCCGTATCGCAATTCCTGCGCCTTGTCGTATGCAAAGGTGATGTGCTCGGGGAATTCTATGCCCAAAAGCCGTTGCATGTACGACGAAATAAGCGAGTCGTATGCCGCGGTATGGCGGTAAACTTTGTATGACAGGCTCAATCTGAACGTCTGATCGTCCGTGCCCTTTTCTATGCGGTCAAGCACTTCCGCATAGTCGGCGGGTTCGCACACGACAAGCACGTCGCGGTAGTTCTTTGCCGCGCTGCGCAGCATGGTCGGTCCGCCTATGTCTATGTTTTCGATAGCTTCTTCGAGTGTGACGTTAGGCTTTTCGATAGTCTGCTTGAACGGATACAGGTTGACCGCAACGAGGTCTATCGTGCGATAGCCCATTTCTTTGAGGCTGTCCATGTGCTCTTTTTCGTCGCGGCGCGCAAGCAAACCCGCGTGCACTGCGGGGTGCAGGGTTTTAACGCGTCCGTCGAGGCACTCTTTAAAACCCGTCACGTCCGATATGGAAATCGCCTTTACGCCGTTGTCCAACAACGCTTTGAGCGTTCCGCCCGTCGAAACCACTTCGTAACCGAGCGTTTCGAGCTTTTTGCAAAACTCGACTACTCCCGTTTTGTCGCTCACGCTGACAAGCGCGCGCTTTGTCGCTTTTACTGCCATTTTTATATCTCCCGTAATGGTTATTATCCTATGAGTTTAAAATACTCGACGACGTTCTTGCCGTTCTTGACGGCAAGGTCGTAGTTTTCGCCGTTGTGCGTAAAGCACACGCGCTTTTTAAAAAGTCCGCTTTTGACCGTAAGATTTTCCAGCTTGTCTATCGAATCCGAAAAGACCTTCGTCGGCGGATTGCCCGCGGCGAGCGTGACCACTTCGCCGTTTACGCACAAATATTTTACGCCGTCCGAGCAAGCGACTT
>JAETTR010000408.1 GCA_021768985.1 Bacillota bacterium | reverse complement strand
CCCCGTACCCACGGTGCGCGACGGAAGCGGGGTCGTCGCTTCGCAGGAGGTAAAGGTTACCTTCAAGGGGCAACCCGTGGAGATCGTAAAGGGCGCGGAGGGCGAAGCGGATACCTTCGTTCCCACGAACTACGGCGAATATATCATTGAATATACCGCCAAAGACGGAAGCGACAATACGACGGTGGAGCCCGTTACCGTCAATTGCGCGAGAATGATCACGCTGTGCGACTTCGAGAATACCGAAATCGCGCAGGCGGGAAATTCCTCGCTCACGACCGAGCACGCGTTCAGCGGCAATGCCCTGAAAATCGAGAACGACGCGGGCTTGTGGATCGCCTTGAAAGTGTATCCCGCGTATTACAACCTGAGCGGATTCGACAGATTGCAGATGAACGTTTGGGTGAGCCGCGATATCACGTCGGGCGCGGAGGGCTTCTATCTGCTCAATCAGAAATATTACCTGCAAGAGGGCGACAACATCTTGACGATCGACAAAGAAGCGCTCACCTCGCAGTACCCGAACGGGCTGATCCCTTCGTCGAACCCCAACTACGCGGGCGCGGACTATCTCTGGTTCCAGCCTTACGGTCAGGGCGTTACCTTTATCGTGGATAACCTCGTGGGCATTTTCGACAGCTTCGAGGAGGATACCGTTGCGCCGACGATCGATTTCGGCAGGGATTTACAGCTCGAGCTGACGAAGAACGAGGGCGTGCTCTACGTCAACGAAGAACGCCCCGTCGTCGTTCCCACGGCGGGCTTAAAGGCGTACGACAACTCGATGGAGGCGTTGAACGCAATCGATTATACGGTAAAAGTCAAGGACGGAGCGGATATCACCGCGGCGGTCAAGGCGGGCACGTACAACGCCGTCATGGGCGAAGTGTATCAGGTTACCTATTCCGTAACCGACGGAAGCGGCAACACGGGCACCCGTACGCTCAACATTCACGCCCGCGCGATCGAGCTTCCCGCGGGAAACGATCTTCCCGCCGACAGAACGTACGATATCCTGCAGGATTTCGAAACGGTTTCCGCAGTCAACAGCTCGGACGGCTTTACTTCGGATTGCGGCGATCTGTATGCGCGTGAAGGCGCGGCGGTGATGATCGCGCCCGTCTCCGCGGCAAAGACCGAGTTC
>JAETTR010000018.1 GCA_021768985.1 Bacillota bacterium | reverse complement strand
GCCTGCGGACAGTTGCGCGCGAGCTATTTGAAGAACGAAACGCCGCCGATATCGTAGGGCTCCCGAAAAAGAACGCGCAGCGTAATTTTTGGGGAAGAGGAGCCGCAACGGAAAAACGCGCCGTTTTCTAACGAAAAACGGCGCAAAAGCGCAGTTCGCGGCGACGAGGCGGCGCCTGCGGACAGTTGCGCGCAAGTTTTTTGAAGAACGAACGAAACGATTCGTAAATCAAGAATCAATCTACGGAGAAATATATGTTAGAAACAAAGATCGCCCCGTCGATTCTGGCGGGAAACTTTTCCTGTGTCGGGGAGGAGGTCGAGCGGATTACCGCGAGCGGCGCCGACCTCGTTCATTGCGACGTGATGGACGGAAATTTCGTACCGCCCATTACGTTCGGCGCGCAGATGGTGCAGAGCATCCGTCCGCATACTGCGCTCGGGCTCGACTGCCACTTGATGGTCTTGCACCCCGAAACGCACATCGAGGACTTTGCCCGCGCGGGCGCGGATATCATCAGCGTGCACGTGGAAGCGTGCGGGAAAAAGATTCTGTCCGTGATGCGCAAAATCAAAGAGCTCGGCGTGCGGGCGTGCTCGGTCGTCAATCCCGAAACCCCCGTCGAAGCGCTCTTCGATACGGTGGAAGAGGCGGATATGCTCCTCGTGATGAGCGTGCACCCCGGTTGGGGTGGGCAGAAATTTATTCCCGAAACCTTTGAAAAGCTTCGCAGGCTCCGCGCCTTTTGCATCGCGAACGGCAAGGACGAGCTGGATATCGAAGTGGACGGCGGCGTGACCGAAGAAAACGCGAAAAGCATTTTGGAGGCGGGGGCGAACGTGCTTGTTGCGGGAAGCGCCGTATTCCGTGCAACCGATATGCGCGGCACGATTTCGGAGCTGCGCGGCGAATGAAGGCGGTAATTCTGTTAAACGGCGAGCCCTACCGCGGGGTAATTCCCTGCGAAAACGCCCGCGTGTACTGTTGCGACGGCGCGTACGATTGGGCGAAGGGCAGGGTTCGGATCGACGAAAACCTCGGCGATTACGATTCGCTTTTTTATGCGCCCGAACCGCCGCCTACGGAGATTTACCCCTCCGAAAAGAACTTTACCGACGGGGAGATCGCCCTTTCCCGCGCGGTCGGCGCGGGCGCGACGGAGATTTTCATCTACGGCGGCGGAGGAAAGCGGGAGGACCATTTTCTCGGAAATCTGCACCTTCTGTATCTCGCGCTTGAAAACGGCGTGCACGCCGAACTGATCACGAACGGCTCCCGCATTTTCGGGGCGACGGGCAAGGTTTGTCTGAACGGACTTTCGGGAAAGACGCTTTCGATTATCCCTTTCGGGGGGAACGCGCATATAATAGAGAGTAGCGGGCTGAAATATCCGTTAAAGCATTTAGATCTGCGTTACGGCTCGACGCGCGGCATCTCCAACGTGGCGGAGTCGGACGAGGCGCATATTCTCACGCAGGATCGGGTGCTCGTGATCGTCAATCTCAATCGGGAGGAATTATGATTTTCTGCATCAAACCGCCTGCCGCCGTTAGAATGGTTTTGCGGCTGATCTGCAAAAGAAAATGAAATATTGCGATTTGCATTGCGACGCCCTCACCGCGGAAATCCCTGCGGTCACGGGCGAACGCTTGCGCGCGGGCGGGTGTCTGTTGCAGTGCTTCGCCGCGTTCGTTTCCGCGCGGGAGAACAGGTTCGCTTCCGCGCTCGCCCTGTGCGACAAGTTCGACGCGCTCTGCAAGGAAGAGGGCTTTCAGCCCGTTACGAAAGCGGGCGAGCTTGTGCCCGACCGCGTGAACGCGATGCTCACGGTAGAAGAGGGCGGCGCGATCGAAGGGGATTTGAAGAAGCTCGACGCGCTCTACGCGCGCGGGGTGCGCATGATGACGCTGACCTGGAACCATCCGAACGAAATCGGCTTTCCGAACTTTCCCGATTACGAAGGCTTATGCGCGGGGCGGACGCCGCTCTCCGTGCGGGAGCGCGCGCGGGGTCTGACGGAGTTCGGCAGATCGACGGTTGCGCATATGAACAAGCTCGGCGTGTTGCCCGACGTTTCCCACGGGAGCGACGCGCTTTTTTCTGAGGTTGCGGAAATTTGCAGGGCGGCGGGAAAGCCCTTCGTCGCGAGCCATTCGGGCGCGAATTCCGTTTGCGACTGCGCGCGGAATTTAACGGACGGACAGATCAAAACCCTCGCGGATTGCGGGGGCGTCGTCGGATTGGATTTCTGCGCAGACTTTTTGTCGGCGGATCAGAGCGCGGAAGGACAGCGCGCGGCGATTCTCGCGCACGCGAGGGCGATCGTAAACGCGGGCGGAGAGGACGTGCTCGCGATCGGGAGCGACTTTGACGGAATGCCCGAAAATCCGTATGTGCGCACGCCCGCGGACCTGCCGCGGCTTTTGGAGCTGTTCGTAAAGGAATTCGGGAGCGCCGCCGCCGAAAAATTCGCCTCGGGCAATTTTTTAAGAGTGCTGGGCTGAACGGAGCGAAAAACGGAGATACGAAAAAAGGACTGCCTTCGGCAGTCCTTTCGAATCGATTCGACTTAAACGCGCTCTACTTTGTCGCTTTTCAAGCATCTCGCACAAACGTAATCGTTCACGACCTTTCCGTCCTGAACGTAGGATACCTTTTGCACGTTCGCCTTAAACGCTCTCTTCGTCTTGCGGTTGGAATGGCTTACGTTGTTGCCCGAAGTCTGACCTTTTCCGCAAATGCTGCATACTCTCGACATATCTCCACCTCCGATGGGAATTCACTCTTTTCCACGGAGCGAAGTATTCGTCCCGTAAGTCGATAACTATGATACCATAACTCGGGTTAAAAAATCAATTAAAAACGCCCGTATTTTATGAAAAATTTTCCGAAAGGCGGAAAAATTTTCGAATAACGCTTGCCAAATCAGCCGTAATAGGGTAGAATATATACTGAAAGGTCAGGAGAGCATTATGTCTGTAAGCACGAGCAATGCGTACGGTAAAATTTCGATATCCGACGTTGCGATCGCCAAGGTCGCACAACAAGCCGCGATGGAAAGCTATGGCATCGTGGATACCGTTGCGCGCCGTTTTACGGATACGCTCGCCGAGCTGTTAAAGAAAGACGCGGGAGGCAAGGGCGTAAAAATCGTCACGTCCGGAAACCGAATCTTTATCGACGTTTCCGTACTCATCAAGTACGGCGTTTCCATCGAAGCGGTCGCCGAGTCCTTAAAGGAAGGCATCAAATACAAGGTGGAAAAGTTCACGGGTATGATCGTTGATACCGTGAACGTCAATGTCATCGGTTTAAAACTTTAACTCCGTCTCCGCGTTTTTATGAATTTGGAGAATATAATTTCATGCAAAAAACGATAAATTGCGCCGCGTTCCGCAAGATGGTTCTCGTCGGCGCCAAAATGCTTGATAACAATCGGGCGAAGGTGGACGCGCTTAACGTGTTCCCCGTGCCCGACGGCGATACCGGTACAAATATGTCGCTCACGATGCAGTCGGCGGTGAAAGAGCTTTCCGCTTCCGCCGCGGGGGATTTTCCCGCCGTGTGCGATCTGGTGTCCAAGGGCGCGCTGCGCGGCGCGCGCGGCAACTCGGGCGTCATTCTTTCGCAGATCTTCCGCGGGATTTGCGCGGTGCTTCGCTCGGCTAAGACGGAAGTGGATACCCGCACGTTCGCAAAGGCGATGGAATCGGGTACGAAGGTCGCGTACGGCGCGGTTTCGATCCCCAAAGAGGGCACGATTCTCACCGTTATGCGCATGATGAGCGAATTTGCGGCAAAAAACGCGGGCAAATACCGCGATTTCGAAACGTTTTTACCCGCTGTGATCGAAGAGGGCGACAGGGCGCTCGCCAAAACGCCCGATCTGCTCCCCGTTCTGAAAAAGGCGGGCGTCGTCGATTCGGGCGGCGTCGGACTCATGACGATCATGCGCGGTTTTCTGGCGGCGCTCACGGGCGAAGAGACCGTCGAGATTCAGACGGAAGCGGCGGACGGCTCGTCGGACGATGAATTCGGCGATAATTCCGACATTATCAACATGGATCTGGGCGACATTCAGTTCGCCTATTGTACGGAATTTTTCGTCATTAACTTAAAAAAGAGCACGACGCTTGCCGACATTGACAAGCTGCGCGAGCGGTTGATGGAGCTCGGCGACAGCGTTATCTGTATCGGCGATCTTGAAATGATCAAGGTGCACGTGCATACGAACACCCCCGGCGTTGCGCTTACCTACGCGTTGGAGCTGGGCGAGCTCGACCGTCCCAAGATCGAGAACATGCTCGAGCAGAACCGCGCGTTGAAGGCGAAGATCGAGGCGGAAAAGAAGGAACAGGGCATGCTCGCCATCTGCACGGGCGATGGAATTTCGAAAATTTTCAAGGATCTGTTCGTCGATCGGGTGATCGAGGGCGGACAGACGATGAACCCCTCCGCGTCCGATATCGCGACGGCGGTGCAGAAGATCAACGCGGAAAACGTGTTCGTGTTCCCCAACAACAAGAATATCATTCTCGCGGCGGAGCAGGCGAAAGCGCTTGTGGAAAACCGCAAAATTCACGTGATCCCCACCAAGAACGTGCCGCAGGGCTTTGCGGCGGCGCTCTCTTTCAGCCCCGACGTGAGCGCGGAAGAGAATAAGACGAACATGATTCACGCGCTCGACAACGTGAAAGCGGGTCAGGTGACGCACGCGGTGCGCACCACCAACGTGAACGGGTTCAGCATTAAGGAAGGGGATATCATCGGGCTCGACGATAAAAAGATTCTCGCCAAGAGCGACAATATCGACGAAGCCGTTTTAAAGCTTTTGGATAAACTGAAAGAGGAATCGCACGAGGTCATCACCCTCTATTACGGCGCGGAGGTGAAGGAGGCGGACGCGGAAGCGCTCACCGAAAAGGTGCAGGAAGCCTTCCCCGATTGCGACGTAGACTGCCACTGCGGCGGACAGCCCGTGTATTATTACCTGCTTTCTCTCGAATAATCAACGGAAAACCAAGAGCGGGAAACCGCTCTTTTTTATAAAACGACAGTATTATATTTTGAACGAGATATTTTGAATTTTTAATAACATGAAACTAACGGAACTCAAAGGCGTCAACGAAAAACGCGCGAAGGAATTTTTAAAAATCGGGATTGCGGATACCGCCGATCTGGTGCGGTATTATCCGCGTTCGTATCTCGACATGACCTCCCGCGTTTCCGTGCGCGAGGTGTTCCACAACGACACCGCGCTCCTCGCTTGCAGGCTCGTTTCCGTCGAGCCCGTCCGCTATACGGGTCGGGTGAAGCTCGTGCGCGCGCGGCTCGAACAGAACGGCGATTCCTTTTCCGCGGTGTGGTTCAATATGCCGTATATCGCGCAGAAGTTAAAGCCGGGAGAATATCTCTTTTACGGACGGGTACAGAACGGTTACGGCGCGGTTTCCATCGTGAATCCCTCTTTCGAACCGCTCGATAAAAATTTGCGTCTGAAGGGGCTCGTGCCCGTGTATCCGCTGCGCGGTTCGCTCACCCAGCGCATTGTGCGGAACGCGGTTTCGGAGGCGCTGCGGGCGGAATCTCTGCGTTCGGTGATCCCTGTCGAGCTACAAAAAAAGTATGCGCTTTCCCCGTTAAAAGAGGCGATTTGGACGATTCACGCACCAAAAACGCAAAATGAATTGAAAAAAGCGTCCGAACGGGTCGCTTTGGAGGAGTATTTTACGCTGATTTCCGCCTTTCGTCTAATGAAGGGAGACCGCACGGACGCGCGTTTGCGCCGTTATACGGTGACCGAGCAAGAGGTGGAAGAATTCGAAAAACGCTTTCCCTTTTCCTTTACGGCGGGTCAGCGCGCGGCGGTGCGCGACGTCTACGAAAACGTCACCTCGCCCGTGCGCATGAACCGGCTGTTGCAGGGCGACGTGGGAAGCGGCAAGACGGCGGTGGCGCTTGCGGGCATTTACATGCCGATGAAGAGCGGGTTTCAGGCGGCGTACCTCTCGCCGACCGAGGTGCTCGCCGCGCAGAATTTTGCGTTGCTTAAAAAAATCTTTCCAGAGTACCGCGTGGGGTATCTTGCGGGCGGGTGCACGGCAAAAGAGAAGCGGGAGAACAAGGCGGCGCTTGCGGCGGGGGAGATCGACGTGCTGTGCGGCACCCACGCCGTGTTGCAACACGACGTTTCCTTCCGCGATCTCGCCTTTTGCGTGTGCGATGAACAGCACCGCTTCGGCGTGGCGCAACGAAATTTGTTGAGCGAAAAAGGAGAGAATCCGGATATGCTCGTCATGTCGGCGACGCCCATTCCGCGCACCCTTTCGCTCATTTTCTACGGCGATCTCGACGTGACGACGATTCCCGACAAGCCCAAAGAACGGCAGGAGATCTCCACGGCGATTATTTCCGAGCGCAAGCACGAGGATATGCTCGAATATATCCGCAAGGAGGTCCGCGCGGGGAAGCAGGCGTATTTCGTCTGCGCGAAGATCGAGGACGACGAGGGGCAGATTACTTCGGTGACCGAATTGTACGAACGCTTGCGCGGCGCGCTTCCGGAGGTGCGGTTCGCGTTGTTGCACGGTAGGATGAAGGATAAGGACAAGACGGAGATCATGTCGGCGTTCAAGCGCAAGGAGTACGATTGCCTTGTCGCGACGACGGTGATCGAGGTCGGCGTGGACGTGCCCGACGCGACGATCATGGTCATTTACAACGCCGAGCGGTTCGGACTCTCGCAGCTGCACCAGTTACGCGGAAGAGTCGGGCGGGGAAGCGACAAGAGCTGGTGCTTTCTGCTCGTCGGCGGGGGCGGCGACGCGGCGCTTGAGCGGCTGACCGTTCTGAAGAACACGACCGACGGCTTTGCGCTCGCGGAAAAGGATCTGGAGCTCAGGGGGAGCGGGGACTTCCTCGGCACCCGTCAGAGCGGCAAATTTCTGACGGAGCTCAAAAACCTGCGCTACGGCGCGGAGGTAATTTTTACGGCGAAAAAGCTGGCGGACGAAGCGTTCGAGCGAAGGCTCGATTACGACGAGATCAGACGCGCCGCGCTTGGCAAGTACGAGAGCTTGAAAGACGTCGTGCTGAATTGACTCGCATCGGAAAAATATTACAAAAATATTACATTTGATCGCTTGACAAAGATTTTTCCGCTTTGCTATAATCAAAATTGGAAAGTAAGTTTGTACGGGAGCTCGAAAAGTTTTATTTATGTGTCGCCGATTTACCGAGCGCAGAATATTTTATATCGATTATGTTTAGGCTTATACCGAATGATTCGTTCGGTATAAGCCTTATTTTTTGCGTTTATACGGATCGTACGCGCTATTTAAATGGAGATTGAAAGAGATGGATGTAGTTACCGTTGTCACATCGGTGCTCGGTCTGGTCGCGGGCGTGGGAATATTCCTGATCGCCTGCACCATGATGAGTTCCAACCTCGAAGCGCTCGGCAGCAGGCGGTTAAAGGCGCTGTTTGCCAAAACTTCGAAAAATAAGCTTATCGGCGTGGGCGTCGGCGCGGCGACCACGGCGGCGATTCAGAGCTCGAGCGCCACGTCCGTCATGGTGATCGGGTTCGTAAACGCGGGCATCATGTCGCTTGCGCAGGCGGCGACCGTAATCTTCGGTGCGAACATCGGCACCACGATCACCGGTCAGCTCGTCGCGCTCGGCATGTTCGGCGCGAATTCGGTTTCCACGTCGGTCATTTTCGCGACCTTCGCGGGGATCGGCGCGTTCATTCTCGCGTTCGCGAAAAAGGACCGCACGCAGAAGATCGGCGGAATTCTCGCAGGCTTCGGGATGCTCTTCGTGGGACTCTCGATGATGAGCGGCGCCATGGAGTACTTTTCCGAACTCGACTCGGTGAAAAATTTCCTCGCAATGTTCAAGAATCCGCTTTTGCTCGTTCTGATCGGCATGATCCTTACCGCAGTCGTGCAGAGCTCGTCGGTCATGACGTCAATGGCGATCACCATGACGGTCACGGGGCTGATCACGCTGAACCAGGGCATCTATATCACCATGGGCTCGAACGTGGGAACCTGCGTGACGGCGCTCATCGCGGGGCTTACGAGCACGGTCAACGCAAAGCGCACTGCGCTCGTCCACCTGATCTTTAACGTCAGCGGCGCGGCTCTGTTTTTGCTGATCGGCATGTTTTTGCGGTTCGGCGGGGTGGATTACGGGTTCGTGTTCGGTAAGATGTTCCCGCACGCGCCGCAGTTGCAGTTATCCATGTTCCATACTATTTTTAACGTAACCACCGTGCTCATCGTGCTTCCGCTTACCAATCTGCTGGTAAAGCTTGTCACGAAGATCGTGCCGGATAAGAAAGCCTCGGCGGAGGGGAACGAGCCCCGCTTCTTCTATTTGGAGGAGCATATGTTGAAAACGCCGCCCGTCGCCGTGCAGCAGGTAAAGCGGGAAATCCTGAACATGGCGGAGATCGCGGTCGGAAATTTCGAGCGTTCGTGCGGAATCATCTGCACGCTCGACTACGCGGACGTGGAAAAATTCCGTGAAAGCGAGCGGGAGCTCGACTTTTTAAACCGCGAAATCGCAAAGTATATCGTAAGATTGCTGAAAGCGGATTTGAACGAAAAAGACCGCGTGTACCTGTCCACGGCGTTCCGTACGGTGACCGATCTCGAACGGGTGGGGGATTACGCGGAAAACATCGTGGAATATGCCGATAAGCTGAAAGAGGCGAACGAGGCGTTCTCCGCAGAAGCGATTGCGGAAATCGAGGAATTGAAAACGATGATCCGAGGGGTGTACGATAATACCGTAACGGCGTATCGGGAATGCGACAGACGGGCGTTGGAGGAAGCGCTCCGCATCGAGGAATGCGTGGACGGCGTCACCGCGCGGATGGCGGAAAACCATATCCGCAGAATGGGCGAGGGCGTCTGCACGCCGGAGGTCGGCGCGCAGTATCTTTCCCTTTCCGCCAATGCGGAACGGGTCGCCGATCACTTTATCAACGTGGCAAAGACGATTAAGGCGTTATAAGCGAGCCGATTTTTTCCAACCGACGGATTTCGACTTTTTCCCCGAAATTACTTTACAAAAATCATTCAATCTAATATAATGTTGAAAGATAGAATTAATAGCGGGGTAAGCAATATGAAAAGTCGCGCGAAACTTATGATTTACAATATCGTCGTCGCGGTCATCTGTATCGCCGTAATCGTTTCGTTCTTTATCGCGCCGTTCTGGCAGGTAAATATCGGTTACAACGTAACGCCCGAAACGGTGAAGTCGCTCGTGGAACAGGCGGGCGCGGGCTCCGGTTCGGAGGGCGGTTCCGTCGATCCCGATAACCCGCTTGCGGGGATCGAGCTCTCGGACGAGGATTACGAACAGGTGCTGGGAAAAGACGGATTGAAGTTCTCCATCGGCATTCAACTGAAAACCGCCGATCTGCTTGCGGCGCTTTCGGGCGGAGCGGAGAAGGAACGGGAAACCGTACATACGCTGATCGATGGCAACGTGAGCTACATAGTGGGGGAACTCGTTCCGAAAATCAATGCGCTGGTGAAAAATGCGATGCCCGTCGTTTCCAAGGTTGTCATCAATCAGGCGCTTGCTGAACAACTCGACAAGGTGATTGCCGATACGGGAAACGAAGAAATCCGTCAGGCGATGGAAGAGGCGGGGCTTACGAACGCTTATATCGAAGAGAAGGCGGACGTGCTCGTGAACGCGATTTACGCCGAGGGTGCGACCGTCGATTCGATTACCGATACCGTGATCGCGACGGTGGACGAAGTGTTCGAAATGATGCAGGAAAGCTCAAATCCCGATTTGAACGGCATCGAAGCGCTCACGCCCGAAAACAAAGAGGAAATCCGGAAACAGGTAAAGGACGCGCTTTCCATGCTCGCCGATGAGGACGGCAAAATCAACGCCGACGAATTTGTTTCCGAACTCATTCTGCGCGGACTCGAGCAGGCGACCGGCGGCTCGCAAGAGAACGGCGGTTCTCAGGAGAACGGCGGATCGCAAGAGAGCGGTTCGGCGAAGGTTTTCGCGCCGCTTGCCGATTCGGAGGAAATGAGCTCCTCCGAAAAGCTGAAAGTCGAGCTTACGGCATTGGTGATGGATAAAATCGGCGACGGAACGGTGCGGATGCTTTCCATCGTGATGATGGTTCTTGCGGGGCTGATTTTGTTCACCATGTTTACCTGGGCGTATCTCATTTTGAAGATGGTCGTTAAGCTGTTCTGCAAAAATCCCGGCATTAAGCTCGGACTGCCGATCTGGCTGGGTTGGTTGCCCTTCCTGCTTCTCGTACTGGTTCCCACGATCGGGCTTGCGGTCGTCAAAGGGAATCCGGGAATCATTTCCTCGATTGCGGGTGCGGAAGCGGCGGCGAGTATTGCGGAGCAGTTGAGCGCGATCTCGATCGGATTTTCGTCCTGCACGATCGTGGCGGCGATCGGCGCGCTTGCGCTCTTCGTGTTGTTCTTCTTCTACCGCCGCCCGTGAAAGCGGTTGAAGCGGCTGAAAAAGCTGCGTAAAATCAACCCTGATGCAACCGAAGCGGATTTGTAAAAATTTTTGCTTCAAACGCTTGACTTTTATTTGTACGAAAGCTATAATACGCTTCGCAAACTGCATAGAGAATATGTCATCGGAGGACTGACTGTCGTAGCAGTCGGATGAAAGTTTCATCCATAGTCGAAGAAGATGTCGAGTGCGCTCGGTTATTGTTCAATAATCGGGCGCTTATTTTGCCATCGTGCTCGGCATCTGCCTTACCGCGCTCGGGATTTCGGTGATGCGACCCGTCGTGCTGCCTATCGAAAAAAGTACCGTTACTTTTGACGCGTTTTGGCAACAAGCCCGCGCGCCTTGCATAGAATAGAGTGTGGAAACGAGTTTTGGCGAATTAAGGCGAAAAGAAGCGATCAATATCAACGACGGCAAGCGGCTCGGCAAGGTGAGCGACGTCGTGTTCACCTATCCCGATGGAAAGGTGCAGGGCATCGTCGTGCCGGGCGGAAGGGGATTCCGCTGGGGAAAAGCGGAGGTGTTCGTCGAACTGAAATGCGTGACGAAAATCGGGGTGGACGTCGTGTTCGTCGACATCAAAGCCGCGCCGAAACCCGAAAAAAAGAAGGGCGGCAAGTGGGAAGATTCCTGTCCGCCGCCCCCGCCGCCTCCGCCGCGGGGAAAGTGCGACCGCCGCGATTACGGAGAATACGAGTAATTCGAAGTTTTATGGGTGCGGGTAACAATCGCACATTTTTCCGTTCGGCAGGAAGCCGGTGTCCGAACACTTACGGCAGGCGTAACGGGGCTGTAAATCTTCGTCGGAAAGGTGCAGAGAGAGGAGCGCGTTTTTACGCGCTTTTTTTGCCGCAATCAGTTTCAGTTTGATCGCGTCGGCGTTCGCGGGATCGAAGATCTCCGCCTTCGCCAGCTCGATTTCGCTCTTTTTGATCGTCGCTTCGGCGGTTTTGAATTCCGCGTTTTGCCCCGCGATTTCGCGCGCCCGCTCTGCTTTCTGTTGCGCGGTCTGCCGCAGCTTCGCGTAATAGCGTTCCCGCTCGCTCCGCTTGTCCGCCGCGACCGCCGCTTCGTTTCTGAAATCCGTCTTTGCGGCGGGCGCCGGCTTTTCGGGGATCGCCGAAGGGGTGAACGCGCCGAGCCGCTTCCATTCGGAGAGGAGCTTGTTCATGTAGGGCAGGGGCGCGCTTGCGTTCGCGCTCCGCTTTGCCGCTTCCAGAATCATCTCGTCGGAAAAATTCCAGTTCCGCCACGCCGCCATCATGTCGAGCGCGGACTGCGTCTTTTTGATTACGCCGCAAACGGACTGAATTTTTTGCATCAGCCGCAGTTGTTTTTCCTGTTCGGCGCAGTACTCCTTTACGCCGTCGCCGTCTACGATTCCCTGCGCGTAGAGCTTGTCGAGCAGGGCGTCCATTTCGGCGAAGCCGTAGCCGAGCTTTAAGCACACGCCCGCAAGCGCGGACAGGCTCTCCTCGTCGTAGCCGTGATCGAGCCATTTTTCGGCGTACTCGTCCGAATACGCGCGGGGGTTCTGTACCTTCACGCCGAGCTTGCGCGCCGTTCTGAATACTGCCGAGGCGAGTTCTTCCCGTCTGCGCAGATATTCCCGCGCCGTTTCTTCCGTCTTGCAGTCCTTTTCGCAGAGCTCGTCCACGAGAATATCGAGGGTGGACAAGGTGCCTTTTTTCAGCGTTTCCGCCGCGGCGTAGATCGCGCCGAGCTCCATGCCGCGCGCTTCCCATTTGTCGAGGAAGTCGTAATCGCTCTCGGCGGGCTTGCGGTAGATGCCGAGCAGGGTGAAGATTTTGCTCAGTTCCTTTTCGTGCAGGTTGAAGTCGGCGAGTTCGCGCTCCACCTGTTCGTAGGTCAGCTTATGCTCTCGGCAGAGCTTTGCCGCTTTGTTCAGAATGTGGTTGCTCGTCAGCTTTTCGCCGTCCTTGCGCGCGCAGTATTCGGCGATCAGCAAAAACGCCTGGTGTTCCATGGGGTTGTTCTCTAAAAATTCGAGAATCTTCTGCATTTCGTAGGGCTTGAAATCCTTCTGCGCGCGTTGCAGAACCTTGAAGAGCTCGCGGTTGAACTCCGCGTATTTTTCCGCGCGGATCGGCTTGGGTTTGCCGACCGCCGCGTTCACGGGCAGGTACTCCACGAACAGCGGATTGCGGGACAAGACGCGCACCAGATCGCATTCTTCCCAGAACTCGAAGTATTCCAAAAGCTTTTCGGGGGTCGTTTTCAGCAGTTTCGCCGCGCTTTCCGCGTCGAAATCCTCCGCGCACTGGCAAAGATACAATCCGTAGAGATACACGCGCACGGCGTCGCCGTCCGCCTGCGGCAGATAGTTGGTGATGAACCGGTTCTCCACGCTCGTGAACATATTTGCGGTAAAGTCCTTGGAAAAGGTGCTGAAAGACATAGGATTCCTCCGTGTTTTTCGTGTGTGAATTTTACGTAAACCGCCGTCAACGCTTGCTTTTTTCATGTCGGCAGTGTATAATAGTATATCATAACCCGCCCCGAAAAGGAAGTGTTTTTTGCGGGGTGGAAAAAATTTTCAGGCGCAACGGAAAGAATGAAAATTTTGCACACGTCCGACTGGCATCTCGGAAAGCGGCTGATGGACGCGGAACGGTTGCCCGAACAGATCGCGGCGATCGACGAAATCGTCGATATTTGCGAACGGGAACGCGTAGACCTCGTGTTGATCGCGGGGGATATTTTCGATACCTATCTTCCTTCCGCCGAGGCGGAGGAAGCATTTTTCGTTGCCTTGAAATAGCTGGCGGGGGATTCCCGCGCCGCGGTGATCATCAGCGGCAATCACGACGACGGCGTGCGCCTTGCGGCGAGCGCGCCGCTCGCCTGCGAAGAGGGCGTCTATATCTTCGGCAATAAAC
>JAETTR010000407.1 GCA_021768985.1 Bacillota bacterium | reverse complement strand
GGGTTCGTATCGCGATTGTTGGGATCGCATGCTGTCGCAGGCAGGGTTCTGATTTGCGTCGGTTTCAAGGGAAAAGGAGGACATATATGAAAAAAAGAGCAGTTGCCATAGCGATGCTTTGCGCCGGTATCGCGGGATGTCTTGCGTTGGGTGCCTGCGGCAGAAATCCCGATTCGGACAATCCGACGTCTGCAACGCCCGTATCGGTGAATAACGGGTTCGAGCAGGCGGGCGAGGAGCTTTTGTTCGAGGGGTCGGCGGGGGTAACGGTATCCCGAAACGACAACACTGCGTTCGTGAATACAGGCAGTAAATCGTGTAAGATTTCCGTAAACCGCGTGCCTACGCCCAAGTTTTCGTTTTCCGATTTAACGATCGAAAAGGATATTTCGGAATACGATTATCTTAGTTTCTGGGTCTATTTAGACGGCGACAACCCCGTAAGTCTTACTAACACAGCCAACGACGGCGATTATCAGGGTACGGTCGTGCTGAACCGTTATTACATCAACGCTTCGATCAAGCCGCGCACATGGACGAAAATCAAGATTGAAAAGGGCAATGCTTTTTTCAATAACATGATGTATCATCTGCCCTACGGTAAATTCGTTTTGTGCGGTACGGGCGAAAATTTCAACTCGCCCATGACTTACGATTTCTATATCGACGACGTCTGCCTGTATAAAAAGGGCATGGCGGGAGAAACGGAATTGATTGCGGTGGATAAGGAGACGGAAGAAACGCTTATAAGTTTGCCCGACGGCGCGGTGGGAGCGGCTTACGAATTGCCGCGCATCATCGTGCTCGGCGCGGACGGAAGCGAGCTGTACGGCGAAACGCCCGAATTTTCGGTAACCGATGAAAACGGCGGAGCCGTTGCGCTATCGGGAAATACGTTTACCGTTTCCAAAGCGGGCGAATATACGTTATCCGCGCGGTACGAAAAGGATGGCTTTGTCGGCAAGTACGAGGGAAAAATCCGTATACGCTTCGTCGACGTTGCCCAAACGAATACCGAGCTTGCCAAGATTGGAGCGGCATATACGTTGCCCGCGCTTGAGTTAACCAATCCCGCAAACGGTCAAACGCTCGAAAACGCGACCGTAACGGTGAAGGTCGAAGACGAGAACGGTAAAGAGGTTGCGGTGAA
>JAETTR010000406.1 GCA_021768985.1 Bacillota bacterium | reverse complement strand
ATTTTGAAACGATCCGCCATCTCTGTTTCCTCCTTGATTATCAGCCGCCGCAAGCCGTCCGCTTTTTGCGAAGCGCTGGCGGAAGCCACCGATCGTCGCCTTCAAGCATTCGTCTATACATATCGTATTGTGCGAAGTCCGGACAACTTTTCATCAACGCCCGCGACGCGCTCCACCTCTGCATATATTGACATACTTTGAAATGCCGCAATGCTTCGTATGAATAGCGTTCTTCAACGCCCTTCCGCCATTTTCCGTGTTCGTCCACAAACTTTTGCTTGTCGTAGATCATCACGAATGGAAGTAAGCCGAATTTGCGAAGCGTGTAAACGCTGTGAAGGTCTTGTTCGGTCGTACTCCAAAAGTTTGTCAGCACGTAAACCCCGATACGATCCGGATTTTTTATCCCGCTCGAAGCGATATACCCGAAGCGATCGGATAAATCTTCCTTCGGATCGTCCCACGCGAAGAAGTAGTTTCGTACCCTCATTTTCTTTAGGATCGCTGCAACCTCTTCATTCACAAACCGCGCGTCCATCCCGCCCTTGAAGTCGATTTCCGCGCCGGACGCTGCAAGCTGGTTCAAAAGGTCGATCCGATCTTTACAGGCAAGCAAATTTTGATCTAACAAGCTGATTTTCTTTTGCCCTGTCCAAAACTCCGAAAGATCAGCGACTTTCCTTGAAACGCACCCGTCTTTGTCCGGCGTTATGCAGAACCCGCCGCGCGATTGTGCGTGGTTTAATCGCGGGCAACCTCGCGTCAGAAAACCCACCGCGAAATCGTATTGCGGATAAATTGAATAGTCCGGCGTTGAATGCTCAATTTCCGGACGAAGGACGTTTTCGAGATTTACGCCCGAACCGCCGTACTCCACCCGCTTTGCGTTTGTGATCTGCGGTATTTCCGTTCCCGAAAATATCACGGAACAGAAAACAACGTCGTATTCTTCATCAGCCCGCCACCACTCGACTTCGTTTCCCGCCGCTTTATAGAAAGCAGAAATCTTCATTATAGGAAGGTTCGGGAAATTGTGGCTATCCGGCGCAAGAAGCCCGATTTTCATTCTTCGCCGCCTTCCTGCATATCGTCGCCGACGACTTCGCCCGTTTCCGGATCGACGTTCAAGGAATATTGTTCCAGCGCTTCCG
>JAETTR010000405.1 GCA_021768985.1 Bacillota bacterium | reverse complement strand
CCAGAAAAAAGTGTTTTTTGTCATTCGCTATGTGTTTGCACAGCGATTATGGGAACAAAAAATTCAGGAGGTAGATTTAGGAATGAGCACAAAGTTTGTGTATCTTTTTTCCGAAGGTAACGGAAAAATGCGTGAATTGCTTGGCGGTAAAGGCGCGAACCTTGCCGAGATGACCACCCTTGGCATGCCGGTTCCGCAGGGCTTCACCATTACCACAGAGGCCTGCACCCAGTATTACAAAGACGGCGAGAAAATCAACGCCGATATCGAACAGGAAATCTTTGAATACGTTGCGAAGCTCGAAGAGATTGCCGGCAAAAAATTCGGCGATCCGAAAAACCCGCTTCTGGTTTCCGTCCGTTCGGGCGCCAGGGCTTCGATGCCCGGCATGATGGATACAATCCTCAACCTGGGCCTTAACGACGAGGTTGTAGAGGGCTTTGCACAGCTGACCAACAATCCGCGTTTCGCGTACGATTCCTACCGCCGTTTCATCCAGATGTACTCCGACGTTGTTATGGAAGTCGGCAAGGCGTACTTTGAAAAAATGATCGACGAGCTCAAAGAAGCGAAGGGTTACAAATCCGACGTGGACATGACCGTTGAAGACCTCAAAGAGCTCTGCGTGAAATTTAAATCCCACTATAAAGATGCAAAGGGCGTGGACTTCCCGTCCGACCCGAAAGAGCAGCTTCTCGGCGCCGTCAAGGCCGTGTTCCGCTCCTGGGACAACCCGCGTGCGATCTACTACCGCCGCATGAACGATATCCCGTCCGACTGGGGCACCGCCGTCAACGTGCAGATGATGGTATTCGGCAACATGGGCGACACCTCGGGCACCGGCGTTGCGTTCTCGAGAAACCCGTCCACCGGCGAAGCCAAGCTCTATGGCGAGTTTTTGATGAACGCGCAGGGCGAGGACGTTGTTGCAGGCGTTCGCACCCCGCAGACCATCGACCACCTCAAAGAGATCAACCCGGAAGTGTACGAGCAGTTCTACAACATCGTATACAAGCTGGAAAAACACTATAGAGATATGCAGGACATGGAGTTCACCATCGAAGACGGTAAGCTCTTTATGCTCCAGACCCGTAACGGCAAGCGCACCGCCGCCGCCGCTCTCCAGATCGCCTGCGACCTCGTGGACGAGGGCATGG
>JAETTR010000404.1 GCA_021768985.1 Bacillota bacterium | reverse complement strand
GAGTTTTAAACTTCCTTCCAGACTGACGGCGTAATCGATTCCTCTGCCGATAAAGAACACGTCGTTCGTGCCCGTCATGGACGATGCAAACCGCTGGATCTCTTCGCGGTAGTTTAACAGCCCTTCCACCTGCGCGGGAAGGTTTCTGATCCCCGCAAGAAGTTTTGAAATCTCATTTTGATTTAATACGCCTTTTACTTTGGCAAATTTAATCGCGATCGCATACCCTGCGACCAGCTGCGCCGTATACGCCTTCGTCGTTGCAACGGCGATTTCGGGACCCGCCTTGGTATAAAAGACGTAATCCGCTTCCCGCGCGATCGACGAACCGAGCACGTTGACGACGGCGAGCGTTTTTGCGCCGAGCCGCTTGGCTTCCCGAAGCGCCGCGAGACTGTCCGCCGTTTCGCCCGATTGACTGACGACTACAACGAGCTCCCCTTCCGAAAAAATGGGATCGCGGTAACGGAATTCCGAAGCGAGCTCAACCCGCACGGGAACGCGCGCAAGCGATTCCATCACATACTGCATTACGACGCCTACGTGATAAGCCGAACCGCAGGCCACAATCGTTACGTGCGAAACCTTTTCGATCTCCTCATCGGAAAGTCCGATTTCGGTGAAATCAACGGAATCGCCCTTGATCACGTAATTAGCGGTATCCGTAATCACGCGGGGCTGTTCGCAAATCTCCTTCATCATGAAATGCTCGTAGCCGCCCTTTTCCGCCGCTTCCGCATTCCAAGTAATCGTCACGGGCGTCTTTTCGATTTCAATTCTGTCTACATTATAAAAGGTAACGCCGCCCTCCCGCATAATGGCGATTTCGAGATTGTCGATATAATAAACGTTGCGCGTATGCTTTAATATAGCGGGTACGTCGGACGCAAGATATACCGCGTCATCGTTCACGCCGATAATCATAGGACTGTCTTTCCGCGCGGCGTAAATTTTATCCGGCTGATCCTTAAACATGACGGCGATCGCGTAAGAACCGCGTACGCGCAATATAAAGTGCTCGATCGCTTCCAAAGCGCCGCCGTACTTTTTGTAATAATAGTCGATGAGCTTCGTTGCAACTTCGGTATCCGTGCTCGAATAAAATTTATAATTTCTGCCGAGAAGCTTCTCTTTGATCTCGGCGTAATTTTCGATGATTCCGTT
>JAETTR010000017.1 GCA_021768985.1 Bacillota bacterium | reverse complement strand
GGATAGCCCGCGTGGTTCTTGTCTGCAACCTTCCAAATGATAGGCTTGCCGTTGTAAAGTGTGCCGGTGTCTTTGACAAGCGCGCCGACGGCCAGCGTGCTTAATGCTTTAGCCATTATGCCGCACTCTCCTTTGAAAAGATTTCCGGAAATAGGTTCATGTAAAGTTCGTCCATTTCCCGGATAAGGTGATAGCAGTTTCCTTTTTCCGCGTGGCTCCGCCAGCTTCCGTAGGATTGTTCAACCTTCTTCAAGGTGATTTTCCCGGAATCCAGCAAATACCGTTGTTTCTTTAGCTTCTTTTGTTCATTACTCTTGCTTGACCTCCTAACTTTCCGAATCACCTTGCCCGTTTCGGTCAAATATGTATGGAATCCAAGAAAATCAATGCCGTTCCG
Organism: Bacillota bacterium; assembly: GCA_021768985.1. Classification (GTDB taxonomy): domain Bacteria; phylum Bacillota; class Clostridia; order Christensenellales; family Borkfalkiaceae; genus Gallimonas. The sequence continues at coordinate 13,301 of JAETTR010000017.1, read as the reverse complement.
CAACGGGAAAATGTTCGTTTTATTGTTCAAAGAAAGCCCCAGCCCCGCAACATACTTTTCGATCTCTTTCTTGCAATACTGCAAATACGCCTTGTCCTCATGGATTAAAAAGAAATCGTCCATATATCGCCCGTAATACTTGATTTTTAGCTTTTCTTTGATGAAATGATCTAACCCGGACAGATACATAACCGCGAACCATTGTGAAGTTTGGTTCCCGATAGGAATTCCGGGGTCCGGCGTGCTGTCAATGATTAAGTCGATCAGCCACAAAACGTCCGGGTCCGTGATGAACCGCCGGACCATTCTTTTTAAGGGTTCATGCCGAATCGAATAGAAGTATTTTGAAACGTCGCATTTCAAAACCCATCCGTCGGCGTATTCGGCGGGCGAAAGCCGCGGCAACCCCTCCTCCCGGCTCTCCCGCTCCGCCTGCGCCTTTCGTGAAAAGTAGTAGGACCGCATGAATTCTTCAAGCCTGTAAAGGCCGTCATGCGTCCCACGCCCGCGCTGTGAAGCGTAGTTGTCACGAATGAAGCTTTTTGAAAACGCTGGTTCTAAAACATTGTCACATAAAGAGTGCTGAACAACCTTGTCTTTGAACGCGTTTGTCATAACAACGCGTTCTTTCGGCTCATACACCTTGAAAACGAAATATTGCGACATGGTGTACGTTTTAGTTTTCAGCAATTCAGATAATAGGGAAAGTGCTTCCAGCAAATTCGCTTCAAACTTTGCAACGCTGGGTTTCCCGCGCTTTCCCTTGCGGGCTTTCAGGAACGCCGCGTAAAGGTTCCCGAAATCGTACACCCTTTGAAAATCGCTTACTTGCTCCATAAATGGAAACTCCTTGCCGTGTATAGAATCGGCGTTGCGGCGGGCGCAATGCGCCATAGACAACGCTTCATCATCGGACCCCGCGGCGCGCCCGCCGCGGGGCGGAAGCCGGTTCCCGTGGGCCTTGCTTCACCAATCTTGTATTTACCCCCGCTCTCTCACCGCGGCGGCGGGATATACCTTCCTTTGATAGTGGTCCTCTGCTTTCGGCCTTGCGGCTTACTCGTTCGCGGTGTTCCACCAAAGCGGGCGCGCGCCCCTGTTGCCGTTGTACGCGTTGTTCCAGTTCATCGCGCCGGAGGAATTGACGTTGCGGACGTTGTACGAATTCGACGCTACAAGGCATACCCCAAGAAAGCCCCGCCCCGTCAATAGGGCGGCGCGTTTCTCCGTTGTGTTGTGACCCGCTCCCGGTCCTTCTTCCGCCAGCTGGCGGTCATGTACTTAACGTCAAGAACGTATTTCGTCCATGCCGCGCATTGATCTTTTGAAATCACATTCCGTTTGAAAGAAAGTTCAATCAGGAAAAGAACAGTTTTGCACTTTGTCAGCGCCTTTTTCTGTTCGTACCGGCGTTCCCGGAATTCCTGCGGGTCGGAAAGGTCAAGTTCGTTTGCTTCCTGAATATGTGCGAAAATATCAATGGATAAATCTTGCAGGCGAACGACAATCGAACGATACTTTTTCAGAAACCGCCGTTCGCTTGTCATTAGAAAAGTGTGTTCGACTAAATCTTTCGCCTTTGTGATTAAGATAAATTCGCCTTGTTCCCCGTTCCGGGGCTGATTCCCCATTGCACGCACCGCCTTTCGCGGATTTCTTCAACCTCCGCCGGGTCGCCCTCCCACGTGAACCCGTATTCTGTGACGGTAAGAACCGCCCGGCTCCCGGTGTAGGTGGTCCCGCTGATCGTCAGCACGTCAGCGGCCCCGCACCGTTCGCAAGGCGGTTCTATTTCCGTAAACAGGTTCCCGATCAGGCAGGATAATTCCCGCCGGGTACACGCGTATTCCGTCAACATTCAATCCGCTTCCTGTCCGCGTTCCAAATGCCCTTCGTCAGAACGATTCCGTCCAGAGAATCAAAGGACACAAGATACGGATTGCCGGTGATATTGTTAAAAATACCGTCCTCCACGCGGGCAACCCGGCTTTCAAGGCTTGCAACCGCGGCAAGCGCCGCCGCCGCGTCCGCCGCCGCCTGTGCCGCCTGTGCCGCGCCCGCGGCCCACGCTTCCCGGTCCGCCGGTGTAATATGTACGTCGGTGTCCTCCTTGTGTGCAATCAGGCCGGAAATTGCGGTGTTGATGTTCTCCATATTCGCGTGGCTTACGTGAATATCGCTGTTGTTGACGTGATTATTCAGGTCGGTTAAATCGGCCTTTTTGTCAAAGGCGGTCTTGTGGGCCGTCTGCGATTCATCATGTTCCCGCAAGTCCTTTTTCGTGGCGGTGATCGCGTAGGGGTCCACGATAAAGGTTATTGCGCCGGTATTGGAAATCTCAATGTGCATAAGCATTTCAATTTCACCCGCCGCGCCGCTGGTGATAATGACTTTTTCGGTGTCCGGGGTATTGCAAACGGCAATCATGTTCCCCTCTTCATCCTTTACGCACATTTCCCGGATAGTCCAGCCGCCTACGTCCGACGGGATCACCGCCAGAACGTCAATGATGTTCGGGGAATCTGGGTTGACGGTTACGCTGTTCACTTTCCCGCTCCACCGCTCATTCCTCAATTCCGTCATGTCCGCCGTGGGCTGGTAGTAGTAACCGCCGCCGTCGCCGACGGCAAGGGTCGTCAAATTGATCTGTTTTCCCTCCAGCACCGCGTCCCGAATCAGAATTGTTCCAAGGTCGGTGACAATGGTTCCGAATTTCTTTTCGTCAGGCATTTTTTACCCCTCTTTTCTGAATGGTTGAATTTCCAGTTTCCACAAATGCCGGGTATAAGCGCCGGTCAGCACCCCCGCACCCGCGGTCAAATGGTTAATTAAGAACGGGTCAATCTTGATTCTGTGCGCGTACTGTGCATATCCGCCGATCAGCGTTTTCCCGTCTGCGTTGACCTCTTCAACAAGTTTCGGTCGGATTTCAAGCCGCTGGGCATACTGCGTATATCCGCCGATCATGGACCGCGCTTCCGCCCTCATATTCCGGGTCAGGAACGGGCGGATTTCCAGACGGCGCGCAATGGACAGAGAACCGGCGACGAACAGAGTTCCGCCCGTTTCAATGTTCTCCGCAAGATACGGCCAAACCTCCAGCCGGGTCCCGATAGAGTGAATGCCGCCGACATGGACCGTCGTTTTCTTCTCCATCTTGAACCGTACAGCTTCCAAATGGGACCGCAAATTTTTATAAAATATGACCCGCTCCAAAACCGCCGCTTGCTGTGCCGCGGTTACGCCGTTTTCTGTGGCGTTAATGATGACCCGGAACGTGTACGGGTCGCCCCCATACTCGAACCACTCTTCAACCCGCGTTCCGGGAAATACGGCCCCCAGCGCGGTTTCTACGGCGTACTTTGTCCCCAGCCGCCTGTGAATTTTTACGCTGTCCTTGATCGTCTGCCGCTTTACCTCTATCGGGTACGAATGGTCGTACCAGTCAACGTGTAAATCATAGGCCAGAATATCAAGCGTCTGTTCGTCCAGTTCATCAATCCGGGCATAGATGATATTTCGCCGGATTTGCTGTGCGGTAATCTGTAATTGTCCGGCAATGGCCCGGCCCAGCGCGTTAATCTCCGGGTCGTCTTTCAGGGTAGGAGGAAGCGAACGGGTGAAGTCAACGGAATAAAGATCGTATTCATTCACGTTCCGCACCCCCGTTCAAAACCTCCGTTTCGCCGATCACCGCCACGGCGTTGTCGGCGACGGGGGCGAACACGGGGGACCGTACTTCAACGCGCTTTGCGCCCGTCTGCATAAGCAGGCTGGTCAAATACGACGGGTTCACGTCCCGCCCCATTTTTGCGGCCTGCCACCGTTGATACTCCGCGACGGCGGCGGCGACGTTCTGTGCCACCATTTCCGGCCCCAACGCTCCGCCCGTCTGCGTGTAGTATGTCACGTCGATGTTATACGGGACCGTTTCGGGGGCCGCGACGGTTACGTGATCGGTCAGGGGGCGCACCTTGTCCGCGCTCAAAACCTCCGAAACGGCTTTCAAGGCTTCTTCCCCCGGCAACTCTCCGCCCGCCAGCAGAACCCGCACGTCTACTTCCCCCGGCTCCGGGGAAGTCGCTTTCACGTCCACGATCAGCGCCGACGCACTCTTTGCGTAATACTCATACCCCCCCAACGGTCCGGCGGTCGAAAATGTTTCCATACTCTCACGAATACGGGCGTAAAAGGCCGCGTCGCTTTCCCAATCCGCGCCGCCCGCGCTTTCCGTGATGTTCTCCGCTTTTTCGTAATAGGGGAAAATATCAACAAGTTTTGTGATCTGTCCCGGAATAAAGCCGTTCCCGATCTCCCCGGCGGTCTGGCATACCGCCGCAACTTCCCCGGTCAGTCTCCCCGCCGGAATTGTCAGCGCGGCTATTGTCGCAAACACGATTTCTTCCCCTGCCGATAACCGGGTTCCCGCCGGAATGACGGTCGCCGTGTCCCGCTCGATAGACAGCGTGAACCGAATTGTCGTGCGGGCCGCTTCCGGCTCCAGCCTGTAAACGTCCTTGAAGAGTTCAGCAAGGGAATCTAAATATTCCCCCTCTGCGTACCGCGGCAAATTCTGTTTTGCCGAAAAGTCAATGTTCACCCGCTCTTGAATGATAATGTCGGCAATCCACAAAATGAAAAGCCGTACCGGGTCCGCCGGGTACAGCGTCCGTCCGGCGAACCGCTCAAACGCCCGAATCAGGCTGTTTGTCAGTGCTTCCGTGTCCGTGTCTACAAAGGAAATATTCGGGTATTGTCTAACGTTCTCCGTCAAGTATGTTCACCTCCACAACCGGAATCAGCGCGCCCGGCCTGCCCCCCTGCGCGAACAACACGTTTTCAACCTCCGCCCGCGGTTCGTATTCCTCGATAGCGTCTAAAACCTCTGAAATCAGGACCGGCTGGGCCGTCTGAATCGGCTTATCTATGAACCGTTGTGCAAGCCCGAAATTCCGATCAAGGGGGACAGAGAATTTCGGCGTTGAAATAATCATTGCGACATTCTGCAAAACCTCTTCAACCGTGGATTCCGGCGCAAGGTTTATCTTTTTCAGGCTGAACGCCTTTACCACATAGGCCATATACCGCCGCACCCCCTATCGCGCCGCATAAGAATTCATCGTGACATTGACCGACGCGACAAGCAGATTCCCCCGGTTGTCGTACCGTTCAAGGGCGTTTGAAAGTTTCGTGATAACCCATTTATTAGTGCCGTAGGCTTTCGGTCCGATCACAAGCCGGTGAACCTCTCCCCGGCGCATAGCTTTTAACAGCTTTGAAACTTCCGCAATCGGGTTCACCCCCAAAAACACGGAAAAGAACATGGAAAACGACATGGATTCCGTGTCTGGCCCCGTGAATTCTAAAAGGGGTTCTTTTAAGTGCCGGTCGTGGGCGGAGTATTTCACCCCGCTTTCCCATTTCAGCCCGTCAAAGGTTTTGACCGTCTGCCGCGAAACGGAAAAGGTAATGTCCCCCCAGCTTCCGATAATCGCCATTCGTTCAAATCCCCCCTATCACGAAACCGTCGCCGTCGTCCCGTGGAATGTAAAGGCAAAGCACAAATTCGCCTTTCTGCGGCAACCACGGCTTTACAATCAAATCGTGCTTGTGGCTTTCAAATTGCGGGTAGCCGCTCCCGCCCGCTTCATACTCCGTTCGGTATGGGGCGTAATATTCGGGAATCCAAGGCGGATTTTTCAACACCTTTAATTCCCCGGAAACAATCGTTTCCCCCTTGTCCTCGAAAATGACGCGGGCGGTCCGTTCCTCCACATTGACAGAGGAAACCCAGCCCGTCCGCACGATGTTTTTTAATACGTTCAAATTCAGGTCGTCCATTAGTAGCCCTCCAGCACCCGGCGCAATGTAATGTCTGTCTTGTAACCTCCGCTTTTAGAAATGCTGTGCGTCGCGGTTTCGATGATGTATTTCCCGTCAAAGGCTCCATAGCCGGAAACCTCCACCGTTACCCCGGCAACCAGCCGCGTGTCCCCGGAAAGAGCGAACGACGCTTTATACTCCGACTTGTTTTTTTGCCGTAGCCGCTTCATTGCAAGCTGGCGGGCTTCCTCGCGGGTCGAAACCTTTTCGTTTACCTCCAGCACTTGCCCGGATTTATCCGCGCCCTGCGGCGTATAGGTGTATTCAATCGTCGTTTGCTTTTTCGGGTCCGTATAGGACACGTGACAGCTACTAAAGGCCGCGTCGTGTAAGCTGGTGGAAAAGGACCAGCGCGACACGTTCGCCGCTCCTTTCTGAATCACCATGACCGCGCCTTTTTGCTCATAGTCCGCCGCGTCAAACAGAACGATCATTTTTGCGGTGACTTTCAGGCTGATTCCCGCGTTTTTACAAAGGCGCTGTAAAAAGGTAATGTCGGATTCCTGCATTTGCTCTTTTCGGTCATAAAACGGGTCTGTTGATGATTCAAACATACAGGCAAGCCCGTTTTTACCGGCGATTTCATTTGCAATCGCCGAAAGCTTGATTTTCTCCCATGCCTTTGTTTTTTTCTGCGTTCGGGCGGCGGTCTTATATGGGATTGACCCGGCCTTGATATTCACTTTCGCCGGGGGGCCGGACCCCTCCACGGTGTCAACCTCGAACGTCCCGCAATCCAGCACCCGGTCCCCCGCCGATTCCCAATTCTTTTGAATGATGACGGCGGAAACCTCCGCGGATTTTCCCGCCGTCGCGTTGTTCAGCCAGTTTCCCAGCCAAATCCATTCACGATCTGCAAGGGAAAGTTGCAAATCGTCCGCTTTGTCCTCTTCGTTGTCCGTGTAGGTCATGGAAAGCAAGTCCCGGTTAATATCCGCGGTCACGTCCGCGCCGTCCAGAAATAACCTGATTTCCGCTCTTCGTGCGTTCATCCCTGCCCCCTTTTCCACGGCGGCAAGCCGCCAGCAACCCGCGGCTCGGGGTCAGGGATATTCAGCACGATTCCCGCCGGGAAAACGAAAAGGCGGCGGAATTCCGGGTTTGCCTTTATGATCTTGTCGGTGTATGTTTCGTCGCCCAGCGTTTTGTAGGCGATACCGTCCCACATATCCCCGGCAATGGTCGTATATTTAGTCATAGGCCCGCCGCCTTTCGTCGTCCGCCCGCTGGCGGTCCCGTTCGTCGATTTCCTGCAAAAGTTCTTCGTCGTGCTTCCGCAAGATTTCTTCAATGTCCTGTGCTTGTGCGTCGTTCCCCACATGGAAAACCGGCGCGCTATGAATGACAACCGATCTTTGACGGTCAGCCGTCGAAAGCGTCGGCGGGTTCACGTCCGGGGCTTCCGCTCCCACGTTGGCCAGCCGGTACTGCTGAAATCCGCCGTTGCCCGTCAGGGTCTTTGCCATTCCTGCAAGGTTCGTGAAAATCTGCCCGGTTTCCGCCGCCTTGAAAACAGTTCGGTTCCGGGCGTTGGTGATAAGTTCCGCGCCCTTTTCGCCCGCTATGAACGTGTCAGGTGTCCGGGGCGTGCCTTTTGCGAATTTCGGAATCAACGGAATGTTGATACCCTTTCCGCCAAGGCCGGGGACCCAATCGGGAATTTTTAGCTTGTTCAGCCCCCCGATCAAGCCGTTTATAATGTCAATAATTCCGTTCATTGCGCCCTTTGCAATGCCCTTGATCGCTTCCCAAACGCCGGAGAAAATGCCTTTTACGCCCTCCCAAACGCGGGACCAATCGCCGGTGAAAATCCCGGCAAACACATTCAAAAGGCCCTGAATCGCGGTCAGCACACCGCCTATCACGGACCGGATTGCTTCAAGGTATGTTCCGATCAGCGATTGAATCGTAGGCATAAGGGCTTGAATTATCCCCATGACGGCGGTTGCTACCGTCTGAAAGATTTCCCAAATACTTTGAATGACCCCCGTGATCGTGGGTCCCCATTCAACAAAGGTCTGCGCGATTTGCGGAAGTACGGTCGTAACGATGAACGCGAACAGTTCTTCAATGATCGGCTTTACGCTGGTGTCGATGAACGAAATAAACTGCCCGATCACGCCGCCCACCGTCTGCATGATAGAAACGAACGTGTCGAACACGGCAACGCCCTGTTCGCCGAAAATTCCGTTGATGAATTCCCGCGCACTTGCAAGGTTTCCGTCGCTGAAAATACCCTTGATCGTGTCGCCGATGTTGGTAATCACGCCCACGATGTTGTCAAAGACGGCAACCCCCGCCGGGCCGAATACTTTTTCAACCCCGGCCCGTATTTCGTCCAGGTGGTCCCGGAAGATCTGAACGGCGGCAATAATCAGGCCGATCACGCCGACAACAGGAAGAATCTTCCCGGCGATACCGCCGAACGGTCCCAAAATCGCCCCGCCCAGCTTTTGGAGCGGCGCAATCATGGTTGTTAGTTTGCTGAATCCCTTTCCGACAACGCCGCCGATCTTCCCCAGCGGCCCGGCGGCGATTTTGCTTCCCGCTCTTGCGAAAATGCTTGTCACCTTGCCCGCGGCCCCGGTCGCCAGCCCGCCGATACCGGAAAAGGCTTTAGAGAATAGCCCGCCCGCGGCTCCGCCGATACCGGAAAACAGGTTTCCGATCTTCGTTCCGCTGAACAGGCCGGTAAAGGCGCGGCCCACGCCGCCCGCGGCGCTCCCGATACCGCCGAAATAGCCGATCACGTTCTTTGCAACGCCTTTCAGCGTGCCGGAAAAGCCCCGCGAATTGACGCTTGCAAGGGCAAACAGGGTTTTCAAGAGGGTAAATCCCTTTTGAACGGACAGAACGCCGCCTTTCAGTTCCAGAAATGCCAGCTTTCCGGTCAGCGTCGCCGCCTTGAACGCCAAAAGCCCGGCGGTGATCTTCACGATCTGTTGAATCAATTCCGGGTTTTCGTTGATAAATTGCGTTAGTTTGGTTATAAAGTCCGTGATTCCTTGCGTTCCCGCTCGGAATGTAGGTAAAAGCGCGTCGCCGATTGCAATTTGCAGGCCGTCAAGGGCGGATTTCATCAAGGTTATATCGCCCTCTAAATTGTCCAGCTTGATCGCCGCCATCCGCTCCGCCGCGCCTGCGGACCCGTAAATACTTTCGGTTAGTGATTGAAAATCTGCGTCTGTGGCGTTTACGATGGACAGCATACCAGCCATTGCGTTTTTTCCGAAAATAGTTGAAGCGGCTTCGATCTGTTGGACCTTTGAAAGCCCCTCCGTTGTTTTGGAGAGTTCGGCTATAATATCTTCGCTTTCCCGTAAGTTTCCATCCGCGTCTACCAACGAAACATCAATAGCCCCGATGGAGTTTCTAAGGTTTTTCATTACCTCCATCAGACTTTTTGCATTTCCGTATTCGTCCGTCATGGATATTCCAAGCTGGTCCATTGCGGATTTCATTGCGGTTGTCGGCGCGGCCATCCTTGATAAAGCGGTTTTCAGGGAGTTACCAGCTTGTGACCCTTTCACGCCTGCATTTGCCATCGCTCCCAAGGCAATCGCTAAATCTTCCGCTTTATATCCTAATGCACCCGCTGTTGACGCTACATACTGGAACGCTTCACCCATCCCGGCAACGTTTGTATTAGAATTAGTTGCCGCCGCCGCCAATATGTCAACAAAGGTCCCTGTATCATTTGCGGTCATTCCAAGGGCGGTTAATGCGTCTGTTACAATATCTGAAACAAGCCCTAATTCCTCCCCGGAAGCGGCGGCAAGGTTCATAATCCCTGGCAAACCGTCCATCATTTGATCTGCTTTCCAGCCTGCCATTCCCATATACTCGAATGCTTGACCAGCTTCTACGGCGGTAAACTTTGTCGTTGCTCCCATCTCTTTAGCAAGAGAGGTTAGAATGTTCATTGCCGTTTCGGTCGCATTTGAACCCTCTTTGTATGTAAGGTTCATTTCTCTGGCGCGGTCTATCAGCTTTGGAATATCTTCGTCTGATACACTTCCCGAAAGGGCTTTGACGGTTGACATTTGCTGTTCAAACTCTGCGGCTTTCTTGACCGGTCCAGCATACAGCGCCGCTCCCAATGCCGCCGCCGTTCCGATCACGCCGCCAAGTTGGGCTTTTGTCTTTGAAATCGCTTCGTTGTTTTTCTGAATCGCGCCATTCAGCCGCGCTAATTCCTCTTGACCATTTTTCAGCCGTTCATAGCTTTTCGCCAGCCGTTCGTTTTCCTGCGTCAAACGGGACGTATCAACGCCCGCGTCGGAAAGTTCGTCGCCCAGCGTCCGCAAACGGTTTTCCTGCTGTTCAATTTTCGCGGTCGTGTCGGCAATCTGCCGTTCGTTCCGCTCCATAGCGGCCCGCAATTTCTCCGACGGCTGTTCCGTCTGGCTCAATTCCCGCTGTAATCGGTCATGCTCCGCGGTCAGTTGTGCCAGCTTCTGCCGGTTCGATTCAAGGGCGGTTGACTGTTTCTTGAACACGTCGATCTTGCCGGTGGTAGAATTTAGCTTCTGCATGGTGTTTTGCAGTTGCCGGGTGGTATTGATTGCTCCTTTGAACGCCGCGTTGAAGTTCCCGCCCAAAGACGCTTGCAGTTTGAAGAGTAGTTCATACTCTTTTCTCGAACCAGCCAAATTCTCACCCCCTGATTTTGGGTATAAGAAAGGGAAGCACCCTGCGCCGGGTGCTTCCCTTTCATGTAGATTATTTTATTCGTCCAAAAGCCTGTGCTGAAAATATTCGTCCGCTATGCTGGGCAAGTTCTCCCACAAAAAGCCCTCAAAATTGATCTTGTCCAAAGTTTCTTTTGACACGGTGATAATCATTACCGTATCTTCAAATGAATTTCCGTAAGCGTCGATCATAGGGAAAGACCATGTTGTAACAATTTCGGAAATATCCTCGCACGATTGCAGGGCTTCAAGGATGGTGCTTGTTTTCATCCACATTCCCTTGCGAATCATGTTCGTTGTCAGGTTATCGCTTCCCGCCAGATAGATTTCCACCCGCTTTTCGTCCGGGTTTTCCTCCGATTCTGTATCGACAAGCTTAACCTCTTCCTTTTCCGCGTTTGCCTTATCAATCGCCGCGTCGATTAGTTCTTCCAGTGTTGCCGGGGCTTCCGGTTCGTTCGGCTCTGTCGTGTCCGGCTCTTCCGGCTCCGGTTCCGGGTTCGGGTACAACTCTTTCCCGCCCTTTTCCACGCGGTCAACAACGCCGTCCGTGTAATAAACGTCGTATGCGGTGAAGCTGGTAACGGTGTTCACGGTGCAATGCCCGTCGTCGCCCTGCTTTCGGGTCACGTTGGAAACCTTGCCGTCCATGCCGCACGAAACAAGGACAATAAAAACTTCGTCGGCCTGTTCGGGGGTAATCGCCATACCGGACGCAAGGGACGCTTGCGAATCCCGGTAGAAGTCGTATGCGGCGGACAGTTCTTCCGATTTCGGGGTGTCGTAGTCCACCACCGCGCCGCACGCGGCAAGGGACAAGATCAGTCCCGCCGCAAGGATAAGGGAACATAACTTTTTCATGGTAGGTCCTCCATTCGGTTGATAGTGTGTTAAAGATAAAAACTTATCTTTAACACATTTTAGCTGGCGAACCCGCGGAAGTCAAGCCGCTATTTTCCTTTCTTGTTCTTGCGCTCTTTCTCGACGGCGTTTGCGTCCTCAATCCACGCGGCAAATTCCGAAACGGTCATGTTCAGCCAAAACGGAACGCCGGTGAAAGACGCTTGCGCCATCTTGTACGTTTCACGCCGCCACCATTGGGCCGGGTTCTGCTTTAATAGCCCGAATCCAGCAAAAAACGGCGCGCGGCCCCCGTGATCTTGTTAAAGTCTTTCAGGGGCATAGCTTCCAGCACGTCGCTTCCGATTCCCGCGGCCCGCGCCGCCATCTTGCTCTGGAAGCTGGTGGAAATTTCCGGCGCAAGGGCGTATTCGCTCATGCCCTGCATTTCGTTTTCAATCGCCACCATGTCCCGGCCTTTCAGCCGCCCGAAATCAAAGGTCAATTCCTCATAGGTCCTTCCCTCATGCTCGAACGGCTTCTTGAACGTGTGCGTATAAACGCCCACGTCGCCGCTCTCGACGGCCTGTACGGGGCTTTCCGCGGCGGGCTGTGTCATTTCATGGTCGGCGGCTCCCGCCGCGCCTGTGGCGTTCTCCGCGCCGGTTACAGCAATGTTTTTCTTGTCACTCATGGTTCAATTCCTCCGATTGTCATTTATAGATTTGAAATACAGAAAGCGGGCGCAAAATCCCCCGGCGGGAATGGTCCCGCCGGGGGTCGATCTCTTACTTGCCCAGCGCCTTTCGCACGTCCTCCAGATAGTCAACGCCGTTCACAAAGAAAATGAAATTCAGAATGTCGATTTCCATGATCTTCACGCCGTCGATGTAGGTGGCAAAGTACGTCACCGAGTATTCGCCGGACGATTCTGCGGGCGACGCGGGCGCAAGCTTGCCGGGGCTGTACTTTGTGGGCGTTACCATCAAAACGTGCTTGACGTGGGATTGCTTGAACCGGCCCGCGCCGCTGTCCCATACTTGCTGGGACGCGCGCAAGTCGATTTGATGATTCCGCGGCTCCAGCAGTCTGATCGCGGCTTTCGTCACCGAACGGAAATTCAACGTTAGGGTCATAGCTTCGATATGGCCCACAAACGCGCCGTTGAACGTGCCGGAAATTCCCGCGCCCTTGACTTCCTCCGTAATGGAGGAAATTTCCGGCAAGGTCACTTCCGCCATGCCGTAATATTCCGTCGCGTCCTCATACACGGCAAAGTTAGTCACGCCGTTTTCAACTTTCACGGTTCATCCCTCCTTACGCCGTCAGCGCCGCGGAAACGTACTCCACGTCGTATTCCAGCACAAACTCACATTCACGCATGGGGCTGGGCGGGGTCAAGAAAATATGGAACGTCGCCTTGCCCGCCATAAGGGAAGTAACGGGGTTTTCATCCTCCCGGAATTCAACCCGCCCGCCCAGCAACTTCTCTTCGTTGACAAGGCCGTTCAGCCAGATATTCACGGAATCAACGATACTGTCGATCAGCCGCCGGGTCATTTTCTTGTCAACCTTGCTCCAATAGGTCAGGACAAGGGAGTTCGCAACCCAGCCGAACATACGGGAAACGCAAATGAAATAATTCTTTACGTCCGTATCGGCGGGGAAACAGGCGGTTTCGTCGCCCCAAAGGACATAACCGCCGATGAAGTTCAGCGCGGTAACAATGCCGTTGCTGTTCAGGTAGTTTGCTTGCTGGAGGTCCAGAAGAACAACCGTCCCGTCGGCAAGAACCGCGCTGTCGATCTGCAAAAGTTTGTTCGACGGGCTTTCCGCCGGGCAACCGCCGTTGTCCGAATCGGTCAACCCCATTCGGCCCGCCGCCTG